>NZ_JARVSO010000058.1:0-52107 GCF_030209155.1 Pseudomonas sp. fls2-241-TYG-175
CTCTCAAAGTAAGTCGCCGAGGGGCGAAAAGGTGACTTGAGCCATGCGCTCGGCTAACTGAGTCCACAGTCTGTGCCATTTGTGACGCGGAGCGTCACGGGACGCATGCCCACGCGAAGCGATGAGCACGATCAGTGTCGAGGCCGGCATCTGTACTGCGATGTCTGCCCCACCTCACAAATCATCAAAGAACCGTTCATGCCAGTCCACCAGCGGCTGCGGCGAATTGAGTTTCTGGCCGTAGATCACCGAGTACGACAGCACGTTCTGCACGTACTGACGGGTCTCATCGAACGGGATGCTTTCCACCCAGACATCGAAGGCCAGGTGATTGGCGCCCTTGAGCCACTGGCGCACGCGTCCGGGACCGGCGTTGTAGGCCGCAGAGGCGAGCACACGGTTGCCGTTGAACTGGCTGTGCACCGAACTCAGGTAGGCAGCGCCGAGCTGGATGTTGGTGTCCGGATCGAGCACCTGCTGGGGTGAGGCCAGCGGGATGCTGTACTTGCGAGCGGTTTCCTTGGCAGTAGCGGGCATCAACTGCATCAGACCGCTGGCACCGACGCCTGAACGCGCGTCATCCATGAAGGCGCTTTCCTGACGGGTAATTGCAAACACCCAGCTGGAATGCAGGCCGCGGATCTTGGCTTCGCGAACCAGCGTGTCGCGGTGCGCCATCGGGAAGCGGATGTCCAGATCGTCCCAGTACTGCGCCTGGCTGATGGTGCGAATCGCCGGAAAATACCACTTCAGGTCGTAGGCCAGCTTGGCCTGGGCAACCATTTCATCGCGACTGAAATGGCGACTGACGTGGTACCACTCGCGACGACCATCGACGATTTCGCCACGGTCATGAAACTCCAGCGCGCGACGGACGCCCGGCGTGTTGCGGACCTTGTTGATCAGCGCCTGGCTGAGCACCAGCGGTTTATTGTTGAGCTGGTAAGGGCTCTGGGTGCGATCGGCGGCCAGGAAGCCGTAGAAGTCACGTTCCTTGGCCACGTCCTTGTACAGCGCGGGAATCAGCGGGCTGTTGGGCTGGGCCAGTTCGAGCGCACGGGCTTCCCAGTAACGCCAGCGGTTGGTGCTGGCCAGATCCTTGGGCAGACGGCGTGCGAGTTCATAGGCGTCTTCCCAGCGGCCCAGACGCAGCAGCAGGCGCATACGCCATTCGGTCACTGTATTATCGCGCAGGTCCGGGTCATATTTGGTCATGACCTCAAGGGCACGATCATCGTAGCGGCGCGCAAGGGTCAGACCGATTTCCTTGGCGATTTCCACCTGCTCTTCACGTGAGAAGTGCATGGTGATGGCGTAGCTGTCCAGCATCGCCAGGGCTTTCTGCGGGTCCTGACGTGCCAGTCGACGCAGACCCAGGCCCACGACGTCAGACATGGCTTCATCCACCGGCACGAACTGCCCGGGGTTGTTGATCATCTCAGGCTTCTGGGCGACCGCAACCAGCAGTTTACCCTGCGGAGCGAGCGAGTTGAGGCTGTTGACCAGCGTGTTGGCCAGCGTGTAGTTGCGCGCCTGCGCCGCCAGCTTGGCGCGCTGCCAGCGTTTCTGCTCGGTCAACTGACCTGCCGCAGCCCATTGTGCGAAGAACGCGTCACAGGCAGCCGGCAGGGTCTTGCCGGTCATCCACAACTTCTCGGCACTGGCATAGCCTTCGGCGCGCTTGTTGTTGTTCAACTGGTACTGGCCATAAAGGCAGTCCAGCTCGACGAAATTCATCTTCGGGTCGTAATACTTGACGAACGGCTGCCAGTCGCCTCGCTCGGCCAGCCAGCGCAGCCAGCGCAACTTCATCCAGTTGGCCTGTGGCAGATCACCGTGCTCGGCGAGAAATTTCTCGATCTCGGCGTTGCTGGCAGTCTTCAAACGTGCAGTCAGCTCGTCGTATTCCAGATACGGTTCGAGCGGATAGTCGGCGAGGACGGTGCTGTACATCTGGTAGGGACCCAGGTCGCCCTTGGCCAGAGCCCGCTTGGCCTCGTCGTAATATTTGCGTTGTTGGGTAAGGTCTGCCGCGTGAGCAGTCTGGACGGCAGTGGCGGAGAGGAGCAGGCACGATAGAAAGCTGAACAAACGACTGCGCATGAGACTTCCGAGCAGATGAGTCGTGAAAAGTGTCGCTAGCTTAGCCTTTTGCCAGCTCATCGTGAAAGCACTGCCGACGAGCTTGACTCATGAAGAAATAATTCGCGGGTATAAGGAACGCATATGTCGACCGCTCGCATGACGAATCCCGACATCCACCGGCTATCTCAGGTAGAATGCGCGCCCGGTTTTTGGAGAAGCTCATGACCCTGCTCAAATTCAGCGATGTGTCCCTTGCTTTCGGCGCCATGCCGTTATTGGACAAGGTGTCCTGGCAGATCGCCCGTGGTGAGCGGGTGTGCATCATTGGCCGTAACGGCACTGGCAAATCCAGCATGTTAAAGCTGGTCAAGGGGGTTCAGAAGCCCGACGAAGGCGCTGTCTGGCGTGCACCCGGTCTCAAGATCGGCGAGTTGCCCCAGGAATTGCCGGTAGCCGACGGACGGACAGTGTTCGACGTGGTAGCCGAAGGTCTGGACGGCGTTGGCGCCTTGCTCGCCGAATACCATCATCTGGCCCAGAACTGCGTGACCGAGGAAGACCTCAACAAGCTCATGCATGTGCAGCAGGACCTTGAGGCCCGTGATGGCTGGCGTCTGCAGCAACTGGTCGAAAGCACCCTCAGCCGTCTGCAGTTGCCCGCCGACAAGACGCTCGCCGAGCTGTCCGGCGGCTGGCGCCGTCGTGTCCTGCTGGCTCAGGCGCTGGTGTCCGAACCCGATCTGCTGCTGCTCGACGAGCCGACCAACCACCTGGACATCGGCGCAATCGCCTGGCTTGAAGAAGCCCTCAAGGATTTCCAGGGCGCCGTACTGTTCATCACGCACGACCGGGCATTCCTGCAGAATCTGGCGACCCGTATCCTGGAACTGGATCGCGGCGGCCTGATCGACTGGAACGGCGATTACGCCAGCTTCCTCGTCCACAAGGAAGCGGCGCTGGCGGCCGAAGAAACCGCCAACGCGCTGTTTGACAAGCGTCTGGCCCAGGAAGAAGTCTGGATTCGTCAGGGCATCAAGGCCCGTCGTACCCGTAACGAAGGCCGTGTACGCGCGCTGAAAGAGTTGCGTGTCGAACGCAGTGAGCGTCGCGAGCGCACCGGCAAGGCCAATATTCAGCTCGACACCGCCGAGAAATCCGGCAAGCAGGTCATGGTGCTGGACAACGTCAGCTTCGCCCACCCGGGTGGCCCGATGCTGATCAAGGACTTTTCCATGGTCCTGCAGCGCGAAGACCGTATCGGCCTGCTGGGTGCCAACGGTACCGGCAAGACCACGCTGCTCAAGCTGATGCTCGACAACCTGCAGCCGACCGGCGGCAAGGTTGAGGTTGGTACACGTCTGGACGTTGCCTACTTCGACCAGTTGCGCCACCAGCTCGATCTGGAAAAGACCGTGATCGACAACGTCGCCGAGGGTCGTGATTTCATCGATATCGACGGCCAGAGCCGTCATGTACTGAGCTATCTGGGCGACTTCCTGTTCAGCCCTCAGCGCGCCCGTACGCCGGTGAAAGCGCTGTCGGGCGGCGAGCGTGCCCGTCTGTTGCTGGCCAAGCTGTTCAGCAAGCCGGCCAACCTGCTGGTCCTCGACGAACCGACCAACGATCTGGACGTGGAAACCCTGGAACTGCTCGAAGAAGTGCTGTTGACCTTCAAGGGCACGGTACTGATGGTCAGCCACGACCGGGCATTCCTCGACAACGTCGTGACCAGCACGCTGGTGTTCGAAGGTGAAGGGAAGGTTCGCGAATACGTGGGTGGTTATCAGGACTGGCTGCGTCAGGGTGGCTCTCCGCGCCTGCTGGGCGTGGCGGACACCAAGTCGGGCAAGGCCGAGCTGGCCAGTGCCGTTGTCCAGGCTGCCCCGGTAGCCGCTCAGGAAATGCCGGTCGCGAAGAAGAAACTCAGCTACAAGCACCAGCGTGAGCTGGAAGCCTTGCCGGGTCAGATCGACGAAGTTGAGGGCAGGATGGCTGCGTTGACAGCTGAGATGGCTGCGCCGGGCTTCTACCAGCAGCCAGCCGAGCAGACCACTGCGGCATTGGCGCAGATGGAAAGCCTGCAAGGCGAGCTGGATGCCTTGCTGGAGCGCTGGGCCGAGCTGGACGAGTGATCCTCTGACGTTGAAAGCAGAAAGCCCGGATCATGTCCGGGCTTTTCGCTTTCATGCCGGGGTTATTCGGACTTCTTGAGACGTACCGCCAGCACATCGCACGGTGCGCCGTGCAGCACGTCGTTGGCGGTGGAGCCGAGCAGTAGCGCGAGGCCGTGGCGGCCATGGCTGCCGATGACGATCAGGTCGCAGTCCTGCTTGCTGGCGAGTTGGTGAATTTCCTGGCGCGGCTGTCCATATACCAGATGGCTTTCGCCGGCTCTCAGGTCAGGATGAGTGATCTTCAGCTTTTCCAGTTTTTCCTTGGCCTGATCGAACTGTTGTTGTTGCAGCTGAGACAGGTCCATCGGAACGTCGCCCCCGAAGGCCATCGCCATCGGTTCGACGATGTGCACCGTGGACAGCTTCGCATTGCTCTCTTTTGCCAGCTCCAGTGCACGCTTGAGCACCGCACTGCATTCGTCGGTGAGGTCAATGGCAACCAGAATATGTTGATACGACATGAGGGTGTCCTCCGAGAGGGTTGCGATAGGGTGAGTATGGCTCTTTCGTTCGCATCTGGGCAGACCCCGTGCAAGCCACTGTTTTCAAATTGTTGTTTAGCCTGAATCGGGCGGGGGCAAGAAATATGACGGTCTGGATAGTCCTGTCAATCATTTGTGTGATGTTGAGCCCACTTGTGTGGTTGCGTCCGTCGCGTCATCAGAGCGGCAGAATGGCCTTGCGCATGGAAGCGCGGCGTATCGGCATGGCCATGCAGCTTGCGCCCCAGGAGTGGCCTCACTGGCTTCCCAGGCAGCCGCCCAGTCCGTGCGCGCAGTACCATCGGCCGCGCAGAAGCTCGAAGCCCGATGTCTGGACCTTTTGGCAGACGGAGCCGGGAATCTGGGTCAACCGCTGGCGCGAGCCCTGCGAGGACGTCGCATTGCTGACGCACTTCAGCACGCTGCCGGATGATGTCTTCAAGGTCGAGGCGGATTCGCAAATGATTGCGGTGTACTGGGCCGAGCGGGGAGAGGCAGATGTGTTGCAGCGTATTAATGCCGTGCTCAAGGCGCTGGCCTGAATACCCGCCGGATCGCAGGCAATAAAAAGCCCGATAACAACATCGGGCCGGGGTTGGCCAGGCAGGCCGATAATTCCTGGTATGCCGGCACCCAGTATCTGAATGCCGGTTATCACCGCTGCGCACCCGTGATCGCAAACATCGCGGGCCTCTTGTGGCGCAGTGCGCTGACTCTAGACCTTCTGCTCTCTTTTGTCGCGTTTTTCTCGAGTAATCTTGCAAATGAGCCTCAACGGTGCAATGTCTGCCGACTTTGAGCTGGTCTTTGCATTATCACTTTGTTGAATGGTGGCAAATCAAACATCTGTTTGCCGGTCGGGAATCGCTTGTACCTTTTCCAATCCGCCGTTTTTATGGGTGTTTTGGCGAATTGACAATTATCCGGTTTTGCCTGATGGTGTGCATACCCAAATCAAACGGGCGTATGAAATGAGCGTTTGGTCGTCAGACGGCTCTGACAGAATCCTGGCTACCTCGTCGTCGCAGCGGATGTACGTGTGATTTGGCGTGTTCATCGACGGCGACGTCGTAGTCCCGCTGAACGTTAAGGTTCGGCGGGTATTGTTCAGCTTCCATATTGTGGAGATCAGTTGATGATTTACGAAGGTAAAGCCATCACGGTTAAGGCTCTTGAAAGTGGCATCGTCGAATTGAATTTCGATCTCAAGGGTGAGTCCGTCAACAAGTTCAACCGTCTCACCCTCAACGAACTGCGTCAGGCAGTGGATGCTGTCAAGGCTGACGCGTCGGTCAAAGGTGTGATCGTCACCAGCGGCAAAGATGCATTCATCGTCGGCGCTGACATCACCGAGTTTGTCGACAACTTCAAGTTGCCCGAAGCCGAACTGGTCGCCGGCAACCTGGAAGCCAACCGGATCTTCAGTGATTTCGAAGACCTTGGCGTGCCGACAGTCGTCGCCATCAACGGCATCGCGCTGGGCGGTGGTCTGGAAATGTGCCTGGCGGCCGATTACCGCGTCATGTCGAGCACTGCGAAGATCGGCCTGCCGGAAGTCAAGCTGGGTCTGTACCCGGGCTTCGGCGGCACGGTTCGTCTGCCACGCATCATCGGTGCCGACAACGCCATCGAATGGATTGCGTCCGGCAAGGAAAACGCTGCCGAAGACGCCCTCAAGGTCGGCGCTGTGGATGCCGTCGTTGCACCTGAAAAATTACAGGCTGCGGCGCTGGATCTGATCAAGCGCGCCATCTCCGGCGAGTTCGATTTCAAGGCCAAGCGTCAGCCCAAGCTGGACAAGCTCAAACTCAACGCCATCGAGCAGATGATGGCGTTTGAAACCGCCAAGGGTTTTGTCGCAGGTCAGGCCGGCCCCAACTATCCGGCACCGGTCGAAGCGATCAAGACCATCCAGAAAGCCGCGAACTTCGGTCGTGACAAGGCGCTGGAGATCGAAGCTGCGGGTTTCGTGAAAATGGCCAAGACCTCTGCTGCGCAGAGTCTGATCGGCCTGTTCCTGAACGATCAGGAACTGAAAAAGAAAGCCAAGGGTTACGACGAAATCGCAAAAGACGTGAAGCAGGCGGCTGTACTGGGCGCTGGCATCATGGGTGGCGGCATCGCGTACCAGTCGGCGGTCAAGGGCACGCCGATCCTGATGAAGGACATTCGCGAAGAGGCCATTCAACTGGGTCTGAACGAAGCGTCGAAACTGCTGGGTAACCGCGTCGACAAGGGCCGTCTGACGGCTGCGAAGATGGCCGAAGCGCTCAATGCGATTCGTCCTACGCTGTCCTACGGTGACTTCGGCAACGTCGATCTGGTTGTTGAAGCCGTGGTCGAGAACCCGAAGGTCAAACAGGCCGTTCTGGCTGAAGTCGAAGCGCAGGTGGGTGAAAACACCATTCTGGCGTCGAACACCTCGACCATCTCGATCAGCCTGCTGGCGAAGGCGCTCAAGCGCCCGGAAAACTTCGTGGGCATGCACTTCTTCAATCCGGTGCACATGATGCCGCTGGTTGAAGTGATCCGTGGTGAGAAGTCCAGCGAAGAAGCGGTGGCCACCACCGTCGCTTACGCCAAGAAGATGGGCAAGAACCCGATCGTGGTCAACGACTGCCCGGGCTTCTTGGTCAACCGTGTGCTGTTCCCGTATTTCGGCGGTTTCGCCAAACTCGTCAGCGCTGGCGTCGACTTCGTGCGCATCGACAAGGTTATGGAAAAATTCGGCTGGCCGATGGGCCCGGCGTACCTGATGGACGTAGTCGGCATCGACACCGGCTACCACGGTCGTGACGTCATGGCCGAAGGCTTCCCGGACCGCATGAAGGACGACCGTCGTTCTGCCGTCGACGTGCTGTACGAAGCCAATCGCCTGGGTCAGAAGAACGGCAAGGGCTTCTACGCCTACGAGATGGACAAGAAAGGCAAGCCGAAGAAGGTCAACGACCCGGCTGTGCTGGACGTGCTCAAGCCGATCGTTTTCGAGCAGCGTGAAGTCACCGATGAAGACATCATCAACTGGATGATGATCCCGCTGTGCATGGAAACCGTGCGCTGCCTGGAAGACGGTATCGTTGAAACCGCCGCCGAAGCCGACATGGGACTGATCTACGGTATTGGTTTCCCTCCATTCCGTGGCGGTGCGCTGCGTTACATCGACTCGATCGGCGTTGCCGAATTCGTTGCCCTCGCTGACCAATATGCCGAGCTGGGTGCCTTGTATCAACCGACCGCGAAGCTGCGTGAGATGGCCCGCAACGGCCAGAGCTTCTTCGGTTAAGCGCCTTCTGAGGAATGAACGTATGAGCTTGAATCCAAGAGACGTCGTGATTGTCGACTTCGGTCGCACCCCGATGGGCCGCTCCAAGGGCGGCATGCACCGTAATACCCGTGCGGAAGACATGTCTGCGCACCTGATCAGCAAGCTGCTGGAGCGCAACGACAAGATCGACCCGGCGGAAGTCGAGGACGTGATCTGGGGCTGCGTCAACCAGACCCTGGAGCAGGGCTGGAACATTGCGCGCATGGCGTCGCTGCTGACCCAGATCCCGCACACCTCTGCCGCCCAGACCGTGAGCCGTCTGTGCGGTTCGTCCATGAGCGCGCTGCACACCGCTGCGCAGGCGATCATGACCGGCAACGGCGATGTATTCGTCATCGGCGGCGTGGAGCACATGGGCCACGTCAGCATGATGCACGGCGTCGATCCCAACCCGCACATGTCGCTGTATGCCGCCAAGGCGTCGGGCATGATGGGTCTGACTGCAGAAATGCTCGGCAAGATGCACGGCATTACCCGCGAGCAACAGGATGCCTTTGGCCTGCGCTCCCACCAGCTCGCCCACAAGGCGACGCTGGAGGGCAAGTTCAAGGACGAGATCATCCCGATGCAGGGTTATGACGAGAACGGCTTCCTCAAGGTTTTCGACTACGATGAAACCATTCGTCCGGACACCACCCTGGAAAGTCTGGCGGCGCTCAAGCCGGCATTCAATCCGAAAGGTGGCACCGTGACGGCGGGTACGTCTTCGCAGATCACCGATGGTGCGTCATGCATGATCGTGATGTCGGCGCAGCGTGCCAAGGACCTCGGCATCCAGCCAATGGCGGTGATCCGCTCGATGGCCGTTGCCGGTGTGGACCCTGCAATCATGGGCTATGGCCCGGTACCTGCGACCCAGAAAGCACTCAAGCGTGCAGGCCTGGGCATCGCCGATATCGACTTCTTCGAGCTCAACGAAGCGTTCGCTGCACAGGCTCTGCCCGTGCTGAAAGATTTGAAAGTGCTCGACAAGATGAACGAGAAGGTTAACCTGCATGGCGGCGCCATCGCTCTGGGCCATCCATTTGGATGTTCCGGTGCGCGCATCTCCGGCACCTTGCTCAATGTCATGAAGCAGAATGGCGGCAACCTCGGGGTTTCCACCATGTGCATCGGACTGGGACAGGGTATCGCGACCGTTTTCGAACGCGTCTGATCTGCCTGACGTGATGCAAGCCGGGGCTTGATGCTCCGGCTTTTGTATTTTTGAAAAAGCGGTTTTGACCCCAATGTTAAGGCTGTGTTTCTGTTTTGAACCCGTTTCACGAGGGCTGCACCATGCAACTGCAACCAGGGCTCTACCGCCACTATAAAGGTCCGGAATACCGGGTGTTCAGTGTGGCGAAGCATTCTGAAACCGAAGAAGACGTCGTGTTCTATCAGGCGCTCTACGGTGATTTCGGCATGTGGGTTCGTCCGTTGGATATGTTCCTGGAGTCCGTCGAGGTTGACGGCGAGCAAGTCCCGCGCTTTGCTTTGGTCCAGGCCGAACCGAGCCTGTTTTCGGGTTCGTGACGCGCAAATTCACAACAGGCTGTGCTTGACCTCACCTTGTAGCCACTATATACAGCGTGGCCTTTACAAGCTCGTCATTGTCTTTCATCTAGTATTCAGGAATTTTCTGATCCATGGGCAAATCGCTGGTCATCGTGGAATCCCCGGCTAAGGCCAAGACCATCAACAAGTATTTGGGCAACCAGTACGTGGTGAAGTCGAGTATCGGCCATATCCGAGACCTGCCCACCAGCGGTTCGGCCAGTGCTGCCAAAGAGCCTGCCGCCAAGCGTGGCAAGGCCGCCGCAGGCGAGGGCCCGGTACTGACGCCGAAAGAAAAGGCGCAGCGCCAACTGGTCTCACGCATGGGCGTCGATCCGGAGCATGGCTGGAAAGCCAAGTACGAAATCCTTCCCGGCAAGGAGAAGGTGATCGAAGAGCTGCGCAAGCTCGCCAAGGATGCCGACACCATCTATCTCGCGACGGACTTGGACCGCGAGGGGGAAGCCATTGCCTGGCACCTGCGCGAAGCCATTGGCGGCGACGATAGCCGCTACAAGCGTGTGGTGTTCAACGAGATCACCAAGAAAGCCATTCAGGAAGCCTTCTCCAAACCGGGCGAGCTGGACATTGCGCGGGTCAACGCCCAGCAGGCGCGTCGCTTCCTGGACCGCGTGGTCGGTTACATGGTTTCGCCGCTGCTGTGGCAGAAAGTCGCCCGCGGCCTTTCCGCAGGCCGTGTTCAGTCGGTGGCCGTGAAGCTGGTGGTGGAGCGCGAGCGCGAAATCCGTGCGTTCAATCCCGAAGAATACTGGGAGATACACGCCGACCTGGGCACTGCCAAGGGCGCCAACGTGCGTTTCGAGGTCGCCCGTGAAAACGGCGAAGCCTTCAAGCCGTTGAACGAAGCGCAGGCCATGGCCGCGCTGGAAAAGCTCAAGGCTTCCAGCTACAGCATCGTCAAGCGTGAAGACAAGCCGACCAGCAGCAAGCCTTCCGCGCCGTTCATCACGTCGACCCTGCAGCAGGCAGCGAGCAATCGTCTGGGCTACGGCGTGAAGAAGACCATGATGATGGCCCAGCGCTTGTACGAAGCTGGCTACATCACTTACATGCGTACCGACTCGACCAACCTGTCGGCCGACGCGGTGAGCATGGCGCGTGACTACATCGAAACCGAGTTCGGCAAGAAGTACCTGCCGGAATCGCCCAACGTCTACAGCAGCAAGGAAGGCGCACAGGAGGCTCACGAAGCGATTCGTCCTTCCGACGTCAACATGCACCCGTCCAAGCTGTCGGGCATGGAGCGCGACGCCGAGCGCCTGTATGAGCTGATCTGGCGCCAGTTCGTGGCCTGCCAGATGCCGCCTGCGCAATACCTGTCGACCACCGTCAGTGTTGCCGCCAGCGATTTCGAGCTGCGTGCCAAGGGTCGTATCCTCAAGTTCGACGGTTATACCCGCGTCTTGCCACAAATGGCCAAGCCTGGCGACGACGATGTATTGCCGGACATGGCGCAGGGTGAAACCCTGAAGCTGAACAAGCTCGATCCGACCCAGCACTTCACCAAGCCGCCAGCGCGTTACTCCGAAGCGAGCCTGGTGAAGGAAATGGAAAAGCGCGGTATCGGCCGTCCATCGACGTACGCAGCGATCATTTCGACCATTCAGGACCGCGGCTACGTGGCGCTTCACAATCGCCGCTTCTATTCGGAAAAGATGGGTGACATCGTCACCGGTCGCCTGTCCGAGAGCTTTGCCAACCTGATGGACTACGGCTTCACCGCCGGCATGGAAGAAAACCTCGACGACGTGGCCCAGGGGCAACGCGACTGGAAGAACGTGCTGGACGAGTTCTACGGCGATTTCCGCAAGAAGCTGGAAGTGGCCGAAGCGCCGGACAGCGGCATGCGCGCCAACCAGCCTGTCATGACCGACATTCCGTGCAAGGTCTGTGGTCGTCCGATGCAGATTCGTACCGCCTCCACCGGTGTGTTCCTCGGTTGCTCGGGCTACAGCCTGCCACCCAAGGAGCGCTGCAAGGCTACCGTCAACCTGACGCCTGGTGACGAGATCGCCGAGGACGACGAGGGCGAGTCCGAATCCAGGGTTCTGCGCGGCAAGCATCGCTGTCCGATCTGCAGCACGGCCATGGATGCCTATCTGCTGGACGAGAATCACAAGCTGCACATCTGTGGTAACAACCCGGATTGCACCGGCTACGAGATCGAGAAGGGCACCTATCGGATCAAGGGCTACGAAGGCCCGAGTCTGGAGTGCGACAAGTGCGGCAGCGAGATGCAGCTCAAGACCGGCCGTTTCGGCAAGTTCTTCGGCTGCACCAACCCTGAGTGCAAGAACACCCGCAAGCTGCTCAAGAGTGGCGACGCGGCACCGCCCAAGATGGATCCGGTCAAGATGCCGGAACTCAAGTGCGACAAGGTTGATGACACTTACATCCTGCGTGATGGCGCTTCCGGATTGTTCCTGGCGGCCAGTCAGTTCCCGAAAAACCGCGAGACCCGCGCACCGCTGGTGATCGAGATCGCGCCGCACAAGGACGAGATCGATCCGAAGTATCACTTCCTCTGCGAAGCGCCGAAGAAGGATCCGGACGGCCGTCCGTCGGTGATCCGTTACAGCCGCAAGACCAAGGAGCAGTACGTGCAGACCGAGGTTGAAGGCAAGCCTACCGGTTGGCGCGCGTTCTACGACGGCAGCGCCTGGAAGGTCGAAGACAAGCGTTGATCCTTGACGTCCGGCAATCACGTGCCGGACGTTCTTCCAAGGCAATGCGGTCGGGCTATGCTGGTCTTATTCGATTGTGATGGAGAGTGTTGCCATGGCTCATGAACTCTACACCCGTACCAACCAGAAGATTTATTTCGCCGGGCTGGCGCTCGAGGCGCTGGGCAAGGCCGAGAACGGTCAGGTGATCAACGCACAGGCGTTGCAGCAGGCTGAGCGCGAATCGGTGCTGTTTCATCTGTACGGTGCCTTGTTGGGGCTGTGCCACGAGATTGCAGGCTATTACCGCCTGCCGCAGGCCAGCGCGCCGCGTGCCGAGCAATTGCTGACTCAGGAAGTGCTGGACGCTATTGCGATCCCGGAGATGGCTGAATTGGTTGAGCTGGCTCAGCACCGCGAGACCTGGCTGGCCAGACTGCTGGCGGCTTACAACGCGCTATTTCAGCCGCCGCGTGCCCCCGTCAAACCCAAGGGTGACGTAACCCAGCCGATGATTGTGGCAGTGAATCTGGATGCCGAACCCGAGCCGGAATTGACCCGCGAAGAACTGGAAAGCTGGCGCCAACAGCTGAAAAGCCTGGCGGTGCGTTTCCGTGAAGGTTTGAGCGAGTGCTGAAAAGCAATGATGGAAGGGCTGACAGGCTGTTACAATGCCAGCCTATTGCGGAGTAACTGTACTGATGCCTACCTCTTTTCTTGAAATTGTCGAACTGCCTGACGGTCGCATTGAACTGCGTCGCGCTGATGACGAGGGCTCGTTGGTCACGCTGGATTTCTCTGCCGATGCCAAGGCGTTCATGCAGGGTCAGCACGTCGAGGTTGCCAAGGCCATGCTGAGCGTTGGCGTGCAAATGGCCGGTCGCCTGGCCGAAGGCGAAGTCGAAAAGGATGACGGGCCCCACGTTCTGCACTGATCGGCTCGGCTGATCAGTGACCGGGCCCTCAGCCCAGTCTGATATTCAGGCTTTGCGCTTCACCAATCCTCGCTGCACCGATCAACTGCTGGCGCGACGACGTGCTGAGTGGGTTGATCCAGCTCACCACGGTATGGCTGCGTCCCAGCCGTAGCGCCTCCCGCGTCAATTCCAGTGCACTCTGAGTGCCGCGTGGCTGAAGCAGAAGAATCCTTTCCCGATTCAGACCAGCATCGCGTAGCCATGCCTGGGTCAGATTCGACGGCGGCGCAATAAGGGTCAGCCAGCGTGCATCGTCATCCTGACTGAGCTCGCGAAGGATGGGGGCGAGCAGGTTCATGCAGTTCCCTGCAGCACCGCGCAAGGACAGTTCGCTGAAAGGCTCAGGCTCATTGCTCCAGGGCGTTTCGACGATATCCGTGATCATCGGGGCGATGGGCTGGGCCATGAACGCCTCGAACAGCGGTAATTGCGAATGCGGTGCTTGATGGAACTGCATAACGTCTCCTTAGCGGCGAATGACGCCGACGCTCAAACCTTCGATCACCAGATCCTGATCCTTGAGATCGACCTCGATAGGCGCGAACTCCGGGTTTTCAGCCAGCAGCCAGACTTTGCTGCCTTCACGCTTGAAACGTTTGACGGTCACTTCATCGCCGATCCGGGCAACAACGATCTGGCCGTTGCGGGCTTCACGCGTTGTGTGCACCGCCAGCAGATCGCCGTCGAGGATGCCGATGTCCTTCATGCTCATGCCGTGCACGCGCAACAGATAGTCGGCGCTTGGATGAAAGAAGGTCGGGTTGATGTTGCAGGATTCTTCGATGTGCTGCTGCGCCAGAATCGGAGCACCGGCAGCAACACGGCCAATAATCGGCAGGCTGCTTTCGTCGGGTTTGGCTTCGAAACCGGGAATGCGGATACCGCGTGATGCGCCCGGGGTCATTTCGATTGCGCCCTTGCGGGCAAGCGCCTTGAGATGTTCTTCAGCGGCGTTCGGCGACTTGAAGCCCAGCTCCTGAGCGATTTCCGCACGTGTCGGTGGAAAGCCGTTGTCTTCGAGGCAGCGTTTGATGAAGCCCAGGATCTCGGCCTGGCGTGGCGTCAGTTTAATCATGTCGAGCGCTCTGTCTTTTTATACAGTGACTGGGATTATATACAGTGTAAGCGCAATGGCAATCGACTATTTCGTTTTCACCGCCGAGCGGTTACAACAAGCACGAGCTTGCGCCGTGCGCGGGTGATGCAACGACCGTACTGAATGCCGGGCACTTCATCGTTTAATCCATGAATTCGTGACTGTCCGGCCACAAAATGAACGCGTTTGCTTGACAATCAGGGCGTATGATACGTATGTTTCAAACGTTCGTTTGTTAGGCAGAGAGCCATGGCACAGTCGGAAACCGTTGAACGCATTCTTGATGCTGCGGAGCAGTTGTTCGCAGAAAAGGGTTTCGCTGAAACCTCGCTGCGTCTCATCACCAGCAAGGCCTCTGTCAATCTGGCTGCGGTGAATTATCACTTCGGGTCCAAGAAAGCGCTTATCCAGGCGGTGTTCTCGCGTTTTCTGGGGCCGTTCTGCGTCAGCCTCGAGCGCGAACTGGAGCGTCGTCAGGCGAAGCCCGAGCACAAGCCCACGCTTGAAGAACTGCTCGAGATTCTGGTCGAACAGGCACTGGTCGTGCAGCCGCGCAGTGGCAATGATCTTTCCATCTTCATGCGTTTGCTGGGGCTGGCGTTCAGTCAGAGCCAGGGCCACTTGCGACGCTACCTCGAAGACATGTACGGCAAGGTCTTTCGCCGCTACATGACGCTGGTCAACGAAGCCGCTCCGCGTATCCCGCCCATCGAACTGTTCTGGCGCGTGCACTTCATGCTCGGTGCTGCGGCGTTCAGCATGTCCGGCATCAAGGCCCTGCGCGCCATTGCCGAAACCGATTTCGGCGTCAATACCTCGATCGAGCAGGTCATGCGCCTGATGGTGCCGTTCCTGGCTGCCGGCATGCGCGCGGACACAGGGGTCACCGATTCCGCCATGATCGCCGCTCAGCTCAAGCCGCGCAGCAAGAGCAGCAGCACACCTGCACCTGTCGCCGCCAAGGCCTGAGCATCGCTGAAGTCCTTCGCATTGCACAGGGCTTCAGGATCAAGCACCATGCCCGCATTGTAATCGGGCACTGGTGTGTAAGGGTTTTTCTATGAGTTCTGGCCTGCAAGGCTCCCTGATGGTCGATGTCGCCGGTACCTGGCTGACCAGCGAAGACCGTCAGTTTCTGCGTCAGCCCGAAGTGGGCGGTCTCATCATATTCGCTCGAAATATCGAGCATCCCCGTCAGGTGCGTGAACTGAGTGCCGCGATTCGCGCCATTCGGCCCGACCTGTTGCTTGCAGTGGATCAGGAGGGCGGGCGCGTTCAGCGTCTTCGTCAGGGTTTTGTGCGTCTTCCGGCGATGCGCACCATCGCTGAAAAGCGCGATGCCGAGCTTCTGGCGGAGCATTGCGGCTGGCTGATGGCGACCGAGGTGCTGGCAGTAGGGCTGGACCTGAGTTTCGCCCCGGTGCTGGATCTGGATTATCAGCGCAGCGCAGTCGTCGGTACGCGGTCCTTCGAGGGCGATCCCGAGCGTGCGGCCCTGCTGGCAGGCGCGTTCATTCGCGGCATGAACGCAGCGGGCATGGCAGCCACCGGCAAGCATTTCCCCGGTCATGGCTGGGCGGAGGCTGATTCGCACGTTGCGATCCCCACCGATGAGCGCAGCCTGGAGCAGATTCGCGCCAACGATCTGGTGCCGTTCGCACGCCTGAGTCAGCAACTGGCGGCGGTCATGCCGGCGCACGTCATCTACCCGAAAGTCGACTCGCAGCCGGCCGGCTTCTCACGCCGCTGGCTGCAAGACATCCTGCGCGACGAACTGAAATTTGACGGGGTTATCTTCAGTGATGACCTGTCGATGGCGGGCGCGCATGTGGTCGGCGATGCGGCAAGCCGTATCGAGGCCGCGTTGACGGCGGGCTGCGACATGGGGCTGGTGTGCAATGACCGTGCGGCCGCAGAGCTGGCGCTCAGCGCGGCGCAGCGCATGAAGGTCAAGCCTTCGGCGCGTATCGCCCGCATGCGTGGCAATGCCGTCGCCAGCACCGAGTATCGACAGGATCCACGCTGGCTCGCCGCGCTTGCTGCATTGCGCAGCGCCCAATTGATCGACTAAGGATTAGCAATGACTGTTTACGCGATTATCGGTGGCACCGGCCTGACCCAGCTCGAAGGGCTGAACATTCGTCAGTCTTTGCCCATGAACACGCCTTATGGCGCGCCGTCCGGCGAAATCCAGATAGGTGAGTACGCCGGACGTGAAGTGATGTTTCTTGCGCGTCATGGCCATCCGCACCGCCTGCCGCCGCATCAGGTCAACTACCGCGCCAATATCTGGGCCTTGAAGCAGGCCGGCGCCGAAGCGATTCTGGCCGTGAACGCAGTGGGTGGCATTCATCCTGCGATGGGCACCGGGCACTTCTGCGTGCCCCATGACCTGATCGATTACACCAGTGGCCGTCAGCACACCTTCTTCGCCGACGACCTGGAACAGGTTACCCACATCGACTTCAGCTATCCCTACAGCGAAGCGCTGCGCGCCCGTCTGATTGCAGCGCTTGCGGCCGAAGGCTGCGATTTCAGTGATCGTGGGGTGTACGCCTGTACACAGGGACCTCGTCTGGAAACCGTCGCCGAAATCGTTCGGCTGGAGCGTGACGGCTGCGACATTGTCGGGATGACCGGCATGCCGGAAGCGGCGCTGGCCCGCGAGCTGGAGCTGGATTACGCGTGTCTTGCGCTGGTGGTCAATCCGGCGGCAGGCAAGTCGACCGCTGTCATCACCATGGCTGAAATCGAGCAGGCCTTGCGTGACGGGATGGGCAAGGTCAAGGCAACGCTGGCGCGGGTGCTGTCGGCGCAGTAGGCCCACATTCGGTCTGCGCAGTATCAGGGCTTTCGGCGAAAGCCCTGACGTGCCGTCAGACCATGCGCTTGAGGGTATTGTCCTTGCGCACCAGGTGGTGCCAGATCGCTGCCACCACATGCAGTGCGATCACGTAGTAGAAAATCGAACCCAGCAGTTTGTGCAGGTCCTCGAAATATTCCGCCGTACGATCCGAAGTCGCGAATGGCCAGGGTATCTGCAGGTCAGTGAGCGGGACGGGCAGGGCGCCTTTTTCCACCATCACCGTCAGCAGGCCCAGTACGGGCTGAATGAAAAGAAATGCGTACAGCGCGTAATGCGAGACCGTTGCGGCCACACGTAACGCGCCTTCAAGTGGCGGGGTGATACCCGGCGGCCGATGACGACGTCGCTCGGCAACGCGGAAGAATGCCAGCGTCAGAATCAGAATGCCGACCCAGAAATGGCTCTGCACGACCAGCAGGCGATATTCCGAACCCTTGCCGAACTGACTGCGGCTGAGAATCAGCGTGTAGGCCAGTACGATCAGCGCGGCCATGACCCAGTGCAGCCAGCGGGCTTTGGAGGTGTAGCGTTGGGAGTTCGGTGCATGCACGTTCTGAATTCCTTGTCGCATTTTTCGGCAGTGTGCCTCGGATTCGGCACACTGCGTAAGAGTCTGTCAGCGGTCATGCGTTCATCGGCAGCGCAGGTGCCTGTGCCCATGCGCTGTCAGGATGCTGGTTTCCTGACGCGAGTCTCCCCGATGGGGGTGCATAAGCAAGCCTTGTGCCTCCCCGCTATTTCAACGGGTAACTGAATGCCCCCCCGGCCTGTTCGCAGTCGATTCGGGCCTGAGCCTGCTCCGGAAGATCGTAATACCAGGTGATCACTTTCGCGTCGCTCGGAATATCCAGCGTGGCCTGTCCCGGTTCCTTGCTGGTCGACTGCTCGTTGGCCAATGCTTCCTGCGTAAGTGTCGCGCTACAGGACGCTATCGGTTTTTCAGGGCACGCCGAGACCTTTCGTTTCTGTCGGGGTCTTGAGCCCCTGTCTTCATTACTGCACGACCAGTCGATACTGCCGGGTGGCATGCGTTGAAACTCATAGCAGGTATGGCCCTGAACGACAGGGACCTGCGGGCTGGAGGACGTCGTCGTGACGTCACAGGCCTCTCCCCAGGCGATACCGGTGTAAAGCAGACACGCTGCCAGAATGACGCAACTTCCTTTCCACGACTTGATCCATGACCTGGACATCGTGTGGTTCCTCGATACGGATTTTCCCCACTGCTGTTGAAAAAATCCGAATGGGCCGGATGACCAAAGTTCCTCCAGGCTCGACGAGTGGGTGGATATGGCAAAGGAATGGCATTGCCGTTCAGCAATGGAACCTGTGCCAACGGGTGGCTTCATATACGTTGAATATCTATCCAGGAGTCAGTCTTGACCAGTGCCAATACGCCCGTCGGCCAAGCTACGCCGGTATCGGCCAGCATTTCCCTGAATGTACTGACCATGAACATGCACATGGGCTTCGGCATTTTCAATCGTCGATTCATTCTTCCCGAATTGCGTGAAGCGGTGCGCAGCGTGTCGGCTGATGTGGTGTTCCTGCAGGAAGTGCACGGCGAGCATCAGAGTCATGCCCGGAACGTGAAGGACTGGCCGACCATTTCGCAGTACGAGTTTCTGGCTGACAGCATGTGGAGTGACTTCGCCTACGGTCGTAACGCGGTTTACCCGGACGGCGACCACGGCAATGCGCTGCTCTCCAAATACCCGATCGTGAGCCACGAGAATCTCGACATTTCCATTGACGGTACGGAGCAGCGCGGACTGCTGCATTGCATTCTCGATGTGCCGAATCATGGTCATGTGCACGCGGTCTGTGTGCACCTGGGCCTGTTCGAAAGCCATCGGCGCAAGCAGCTCGGGTTGCTTGCCGAGCTGATGGGCCGTCTGCCCGATGGAGAGCCGGTGATCGTTGCCGGAGATTTCAACGACTGGCGTCAGCGTGCCGACGCCCTGTTGCAGGGAACGGGGTTGCATGAAGCCTTCGTCGAGCGCTTCGGTGCACCGGCCAAGAGTTTTCCGGCGCGCTGGCCACTGTTGAGGCTGGACCGGATCTACGTACGCAACGCCACGACCCACAGGCCCAAGGTGCTTTCCAATCGACCCTGGTCTCATCTTTCCGATCATGCACCGCTGGCGGTGGAGGTGACCTTATGAGCAACACGGCTGGCCGCAGCAAAGAACAGTGGCGCGACGGCAACTCGGTGGAGTTGCTGATCAACGGTGAGGATTTCTTTACCCGGGTGTTCGAATGCATTCGTGCCGCTCGCACTGAAGTGTTGATCGAGACCTTCATCATTTTCGAGGACCGGATCGGCGTCGGCTTGCAGGAGGCCGTGATTGAAGCGGCCAGAAATGGCGCGAAAGTCGTGATCACCGTCGATGACTACGGCACGTCCGACCTCAGCTCCGCGTTCGTCAGGGCCATGATCGATGCGGGCGTCCAGATTCAGCTGTTCGACCCGCGCCCGCGGTTCATGGGCATGCGCACCAATCTGTTTCGCCGTCTGCACCGCAAGGTGGTGGTGATCGACGGCGAAATCGGTTTTATCGGCGGCATCAATTACAGCGTCGATCACATGACCGACACCGGTCTGACGGCCAAGCAGGATTATGCCGTGCTGGTACGCGGGCCGATCATTCAGGACATTCATCGCAGCGCCGTGAACATGCTCAGCGATGCGGTACGCGCCAAACTGACGCCGATCCCGCTCAAGCTGGAGCCGGCTGGCAACGCCCGTATGCTGCTGGCCGAGCGCGACAATGCCGAGCACACGACGGACATCGAAGAGCGCTACCTTGAGGCCATTCGCGAGGCGAAGCAGCGCATCACGCTGGCCAACGCCTATTTCTTCCCCAGCTACCGCTTCCTGCGCGAACTGCGCAACGCGTCGCGGCGCGGCGTCAAGGTCACGCTGATTCTGCAGGGCAAGCCGGATATGCCCTTCGTGCGGGTCTGCTCGCGTCTGACCTACACCTATCTGCTGCGCGACGGCGTGATCATTCATGAGTACAAACAGCGTGCGTTGCACGGCAAGGTCGCGCTGATCGACCAGGACTGGTCCACCGTCGGCTCCAGCAACCTCGATCCGTTGAGTCTGGCGCTGAACCTGGAAGCCAACCTGTTCATCCGCGATCAGTCGCTCAATGATCGGCTGCAGACGCATCTGATGGAACTTGCCGCAGCGCACAGCACCCAGATGAGTTTAAAGGGCGCAGCGCGTGGCCAGTGGTGGCGCGCTCCGATGATTGTGTTGAGCTTCTTTTTCCTGCGCAGGTTTCCGGCAATCGCCGGTCTGTTCCCGGTCCATGGCATGCGCCTGAAACCGTTGCGGGCGAAAGATGTGGTGCCGGAGGCCAAGGTGATTGAGCAGCAACAGGCGCACCACGAGCTGGATCAGGAGAAGACATCATGACGCAGGCAGCCAGCGCATCCTCGCAGGGCGCAAAGGGTGACAAGAAAAGTGACAAGTGGAAGTGGGCAAAACGGGCATTCAATCTGTTTTTCTTCATCGCCGTGCCGGTACTGCTGTTCCTGCTGGTCAAGAACCTGGACTGGCAGGAGGTCAAACAGGCGCTGCAATCCTACAAGCTCAGCACGCTGTTGATGGCGGCCTTCGTGGCGCTGCTCAGCTACCTGACCTATTGCGGCTTCGATGTTCTGGCGCGTTATTACACGCGCCACAAGCTGTCGATCAAGCAGATCGTCCCGGTGACATTTGTCTGTTACGCCTTCAACCTCAACCTGAGTTCCTGGGTGGGCGGGATTGCCTTGCGGTATCGGCTGTATTCGAGGCTTGGGCTGGACGTGGCGACCATCACGCGCATTCTGAGCCTGAGCCTGATCACCAACTGGCTGGGCTACATGCTGCTGGCGGGTTTCGTGTTTTCCATGCGCTTTCTGTCGTTGCCCAAGGAATGGTCGATCGGCACTGACACGCTTCAGTTGATCGGTTTCGGTCTGCTGGCGGTGTGCTTTGCGTACTTGGCGGCGTGCCGTTTCTCCAAGCGCCGCTCGTGGAAGATTCGTGATCAGGAATTCAACCTGCCTTCGATGAAGCAGGCCCTGATGCAGGCCAGTCTCGGTGCCTTGAACTGGTCGTTGATGGCGGCGGTGATCTTCATCCTGTTGCCGGAGAAAGCCTTCTATCCGGCGATTCTGGGCGTACTGCTGATCAGCAGTATCGCAGGCGTGATCACCCACATTCCGGCCGGGCTCGGTGTGCTGGAAACGGTATTCATCACACTGCTTTCACACGAGTTCTCCAAGGGCAGCCTGCTGGCCGCGCTGATTGGCTATCGTGCGATCTACTTTCTGTTGCCCTTGTTGCTGGCCGTGGTGGTGTACCTGGTGCTGGAAAAGCGTGCAAAGAAAATGGGCGAAAGAAACCAGCAGCGTATGGGAGAGCAAGCCAAATCCTGAACCTGACGGGGAGGTGAAAGGCCGTACCGACGGACTTCACTTCCCCGTGGCGCGCGCCTCGTCAGTCATCGAATCCCACCTGCTCGTGTATCTCGTCCACTTTCAACTCCAGTCGATACGCCACGGCGATGAACAGTGCCTGACACAGGCACAGGGTGGCGCTGAGTGAGCGGAAGGCGAACGAACTGCCCTCGTTGACCAGCAGCACCGAGTTCGCCCGTTTGGCCAGAGGCGAAAGATTGCTGTCGGTGATGATCAGCGTCTTGGCCTGATGGTGCTGGGCGATACGCAGGCAGTGCTGGGTTTCCTTGCCATACGGCGTGAAGCTAATGGCGATCACCAGATCGTTGGCCCGTACGCTGCGCATTTGCTCACGGTAGCTGCCCCCCAGTCCCGAGATCAGGTGGATGCGTTTATTGGTGTGCTGCAGGTTGTAGACCAGATAGTCGGCGACCGCGAAGGAACGGCGTACACCCACGACGTAGATATTGTCGGCATTGACGACCAGATCAACGGCCTTTTCGAATTCCTCATCATCGAGTTCCGCACCCAGGCGTTCCAGCCCGGACAGGGTCGCGTTCACGCACTCGCGGGCAAGGTCGCCGCCGCTGGCCTTGTGCGATTTGTTGGCAATCATGCTGCGAATACGCTGCTGGTAGTTCTGCACCGGCGTGGTCTTGTGCGTATACGCTTCGCGAAACAGCGCCTGCATTTCACTGAAACCGCTGAACCCGAAGCGCTGCGAGAAGCGCACGATGGCTGACGGGTGAACCTCGCATTCCCGCGCAATATCGCTGATCCGGTCAACCATGATCCGGTCACTCTGCTGGCTCATGTAGCTGGCAATGCGTTTGAGCTGACGGGGCAGGGCGTCGTACTCGTCGGTGATCAGCCGCAACAGGCCTTCGGCGCTGGTCGGTGGCAGGTCGACGCTAGCCTCTGGCAGAGACGGCTGGTCGGTGCTGTTCATAGTCAATCCTTCTTACGTTTTTCCGGGGCATTGGCGTGTAGAGAAGCCCCGACAATAAAGGCTGCTTTTGGCAGGATCGGAACTATATCGCACCTGCCTGCCCATTGTGCCAGCACTTGCAACGGGTTATGGAAAAAATATTCCACAATAAAAAATTATAGAATAAATATTGATTGATCCGTCAGGACGTTTTAGGCTGCATTCACAAGGCACGGCGTGTACCTGATACGCGCCGTGCAGGCTGATAAAAATAACAGGAGCCACCATGGGCCAGACACGCTTTGCTACCGGGCGTCAGTTGGATCTAATTTGTCTTGGACGCCTGGGCGTCGATCTTTATGCGCAGCAGGTGGGTGCCCGCCTCGAAGACGTTTCAAGCTTCGCCAAATACCTGGGCGGCTCGTCGGCGAACATCGCGTTCGGCACCGCGCGGCTGGGGTTGAAATCAGCCATGCTCAGTCGGGTCGGCGATGACCATATGGGGCGCTTTCTGGTTGAATCCCTGGCTCGCGAGGGCTGCGATGTCAGTGCTATCAAGCGCGACCCCGAGCGGCTGACCGCGATGGTGCTGCTCGGCTTGAAAGATCGCGAAACATTTCCCTTGGTGTTCTACCGCGAAAATTGCGCCGACATGGCGCTGCGCGCCGAGGACATCGACGAGGGGCAGATCGCCTCCAGCAAGGCGCTGCTGATCACCGGCACGCATTTCTCTACCGATCAGGTCTTCAAGGCCAGCATCCAGGCCCTCGACTATGCCGAAAAGCATCAGGTCCACCGGGTGCTGGATATCGACTACCGGCCCGTGCTCTGGGGGCTGGCCGGCAAGGCCGACGGCGAGACGCGTTTTGTGGCCGATCAGAATGTCAGCCAGCATGTGCAGCGCATCCTGCCGCGTTTCGACCTGATCGTCGGCACTGAGGAAGAATTCCTGATTGCCGGCGGTGCGACCGATCTGCTGAGCGCCTTGCGCACCGTTCGCGAGCACACGGCCGCCACGCTGGTGGTCAAGCTCGGTCCGCAAGGCTGCACGGTGATTCATGGCGCTATTCCGGCGCGTCTTGAAGACGGTGCGATCTATCCGGGCGTCAGGGTCGAAGTGCTTAACGTGCTGGGGGCGGGCGACGCCTTCATGTCCGGTTTCCTCAGCGGCTGGCTCAAGGACGCCAGTGACGAACGCTGCTGTCAATTGGCCAACGCCTGCGGCGGGCTGGTGGTGTCCCGTCACGCCTGCGCCCCGGCAATGCCGACGCCTGCCGAGCTGGATTATCTGTTCAACAGTTCGCAACCCATTACCCGGCCGGACCAGGATATCGGCCTGCAGCGGCTGCATCAGGTCAGCATCCCACGCAAACAGTGGAAGCAATTATTCATTTTTGCGTTCGATCACCGCGGGCAACTGGTCGAACTGGCGCAACAGGCGGGCCGCGACCTGAGCAGTATCGGCAAGATCAAGCAACTGTTCGTGCAGGCGGTGGAGCGGGTCGAACACGATCTGCGCAACCGCGGTGTCGAGGCTGATGTGGGACTGCTGGCCGACCAGCGTTTCGGTCAGGATGCGCTCAATGCCGCCACCGGTCGTGGCTGGTGGGTGGCGCGTCCGGTTGAAATCCAGGGCTCCAGGCCTTTGGCGTTTGAACATGGCCGTTCGATTGGCAGCAACCTGATCAACTGGCCGCAAGAGCAGATCATCAAGTGCCTGGTGCAATACCACCCCGATGACGAACCGATGCTGCGCCTGGAACAGGAAGCGCAGATCAAGGCACTGTATGACGCTTCCAAGGTCAGCGGGCACGAGCTGCTGCTGGAAATCATCCCGCCGAAAGATCACCCCTCGACCTATCCCGACGTAATGCTGCGGGCCTTCAAGCGCCTCTACAACCTGGGCATCTATCCTGCGTGGTGGAAGATCGAAGCACAGACCGCCGAAGTCTGGCAGCAGCTGGATGCCTTGATCGAAGAGCGTGATCCGTACTGCCGTGGCGTGGTGCTGTTGGGCTTGAATGCACCGGTCGAAAGTCTGGCGGAGGGATTTGCCGCTGCACGCAACAGCCGCACCTGCCAGGGGTTTGCCGTCGGCCGGACGATCTTTCGCGAACCGAGCCGGGCCTGGATGGCCGGAGAGATCGATGACGCGACCCTGGTGGCCAGGGTACAGAGCACGTTCAACTGGTTGATTGAATCCTGGCGCGAAAGCCGCGCCTGAATTCAAACGTCATTGACGCCGTGATAACAACAAAAAGGTCCAGCCATGCCCGCTTCCGTATCCAATATCCGCATCGGCATCAACCCGATTTCCTGGAGCAACGATGATCTGCCAGCGCTGGGTGGCGAAACGCCGCTCAGTACAGCGCTGAGTGAAGGCAAGACCATCGGCTACGAAGGCTTCGAGCTCAACGGCAAGTTTCCCAGGGACGCCAAGGGCGTCGGCGATGTCTTGCGGCCCTACGACCTGGCGCTGGTGTCCGGCTGGTACTCCAGTCGTCTGGCCCGTCGCTCGGTGGCCGAAGAAATCGAAGCCATTGCCTCTCACGTACAACTGCTTGCCGAAAACGGCGCCTCGGTGCTGGTCTATGGCGAGGTGGCCGACTCGATTCAGGGGCAGCGTATTCCTCTGGTCGAACGACCGCGTTTTCACACCGATGAAGCGTGGCGTGACTACGCCGACAAGCTCACCGAGCTGGCCCGGTTCACGCTGTCGCAAGGTGTGCGGTTGGCGTACCACCACCACATGGGCGCCTACGTTGAATCACCCCAGGACATCGATCGCCTGATGGCGTTGACCGGCAGCGAAGTGGGACTGCTGTTCGATTCGGGCCACTGCTACATGGGCGGTGGCGAGCCGCTCGACGTGCTGAGCCGCCATATCGACCGCGTCTGCCATGTGCATTTCAAGGACGTGCGCAAGCCGGTCGTGCAGTTGGCGCGCAATAATCTCTGGAGTTTTCCGGACTGCATCATCAACGGCACGTTCACGGTTCCGGGTGATGGTGATATTGATTTTTCGGCGTTGCTCAAGGTGCTGTTGCAAGCCGATTACAAAGGCTGGCTGGTAGTCGAGGCCGAACAGGATCCAGCCGTCGCGCCCAGCTACGTCTATGCCAAAAAAGGCTATGACACGCTGCGCCAATTGCTGGCCGATGCTCGATAAGGAGGACTGGACAATGAATCTGTTGATCAAAAGCGAAGCTCAGGGTCGAGACATCGTTGCGCTACCTGAGGGCGCACTCGAGTACGTGGGCTTCTCCGCCTACCGGCTCGAGGCCGGGGACCGTCTCCCGCTGAACGCCGGTGACCACGAGCTGTGTGTGGTGCTGCTCACCGGACATGCCAGTGTCAGCGGCGAAGCGCCGGGGCAGGGTGCGTTCAGTTGGGAAAACATCGGTGACCGACACTCTGTGTTCGAAGAGAAATCGCCGTTTGCGGTCTACCTGCCGCCTGACAGTCAGGCACAATTCACCGCGCTGGGGCCGGCCCATCTCGCGGTTTGCAAAGCGCCCGGCGACCGCACGAAGCGCGCCCCGGCGCGGCTGATCACACCCGACAGCATGAAGCGCAGCGTGCGCGGCAAGAACGCCAACACCCGTTACGTGTGCGACATCCTGCCGGACACCGAAGTCGCTCATTCGCTGCTGGTTGTCGAAGTGCGCACGCCGTCCGGCCACTCCTCCAGCTACCCGCCCCACAAGCATGACCTGGACAATCTGCCTCACGAGAGCTTTCTCGAGGAAACCTACTACCACCAGGTCAATCCGCCTCAGGGGTTCGTGTTCCAGCGCGTCTACACCGACGACCGCAGCATCGATCAGGCCATGGCCGTGGAAAACAGCGATCTGGTGGTCGTGCCCAAGGGCTATCACCCGGTCACCGTGCCTTATGGCTACGAATCCTATTACCTCAACGTGATGGCCGGTCCGACCCGCGCGTGGCAGTTCCATAACGATCCGCAGCACAGTTGGCTGCTGGAACTTTAATTCTCTCTTTTACATGGAGTCAGTCAGATGAGCGATTCACCGGTGATCGGCCACTACATCAACGGGCAGGTGCACAACGGCGATGGCGAGCGCTACAGCGACGTGTTCAATCCGGCGCTCGGCAGTGTTCAGGCACGCGTGGCGCTGGCCAGCCTCAAGACCGTCGATGAAGCGGTTGCGTCAGCGAAAGCGGCTTTCCCGGCCTGGGCCGATCAGTCTTCACTGCGCCGCGCCCGCGTGATGTTCAAATTCAAGGAATTGCTGGACCGTCATCATGACGAGCTGGCGCAGATCATCTGCCGCGAACATGGCAAGGTATTGTCCGATGCGCGTGGCGAAGTGGTACGCGGCATCGAGATCGTCGAATTTGCCTGCGGTGCTCCCAGCCTGCTCAAGAGCGATTTCAGCGACAACATCGGTGGCGGTATCGACAGCTGGAACCTGCGCCAGCCACTGGGCGTCTGCGCCGGTGTCACGCCGTTCAACTTCCCGGTCATGGTGCCGCTGTGGATGATTCCCATGGCGCTCGTCACCGGCAACTGTTTCATTCTCAAACCGTCCGAGCGTGATCCGTCTGCCAGCCTGTTGATGGCGCGCCTGCTGAAGGAAGCCGGTCTGCCCGATGGCGTGTTCAACGTGGTGCAGGGCGACAAGGTCGCTGTGGATGCGCTGTTGCAGCACCCTGATATCGAAGCGGTGTCCTTCGTCGGTTCGACACCGATTGCCGAGTACATCCATCAGCAGGGCACGGCGCACGGCAAGCGCGTCCAGGCGCTGGGCGGTGCGAAGAACCACATGATCGTGATGCCCGATGCCGATCTGGATCAGGCCGCCGATGCCTTGATTGGCGCTGCCTTCGGCTCGGCTGGCGAACGCTGCATGGCGATCTCCATCGCTGTCGTCGTGGGTGACGTGGGTCAGGCACTGATCGACAAACTGCTGCCGCGCATCGACCAGCTCAAGGTCGGTAATGGCATGAACGCCGATTCGGACATGGGGCCGCTTGTCACTGCCGTGCACAAAGCCAAGGTCGAGGGTTACATCGACCAGGGCGTCAAAGAGGGCGCGAAACTGATCGTCGACGGGCGCAACTTCAAGGTGCCGGGTGCCGAGCAGGGCTTCTTCGTCGGTGCGACGCTGTTCGATAACGTCACGCCCGACATGCAGATCTACAAGGAGGAGATTTTCGGACCGGTGCTGGGCATCGTGCATGCGCCTGATTTTGCCAGTGCGGTCGAGCTGATCAACGCTCACGAATTCGGCAACGGCGTGTCGTGCTTCACCAGTGACGGCGGTGTGGCACGTGCGTTCGCCCGTTCCATCAAGGTCGGCATGGTCGGCATCAACGTGCCGATTCCGGTGCCGATGGCTTGGCATTCGTTCGGCGGCTGGAAGCGCTCGCTGTTCGGCGATCACCATGCCTACGGCGAAGAAGGTCTGCGCTTCTACAGCCGCTACAAAAGTGTCATGCAGCGCTGGCCGGACAGTATCGCCAAAGGCCCTGAATTCAGCATGCCGACCGCCAAGTAGTTTTCTTCAACGGGAAGTGGAGAACAAAAACAATGAGCCAACCCCTGCGTTTTGCCCTCAACCGAATGGTCGCACCGCGTCTGTCGCTGGTTGATTTTCTTGATATGGCGGTCAGCCTCGGGGCCGATGCGATCGAA
The DNA here is from genome assembly GCF_030209155.1 of Pseudomonas sp. fls2-241-TYG-175. Lineage (NCBI taxonomy): Bacteria > Pseudomonadati > Pseudomonadota > Gammaproteobacteria > Pseudomonadales > Pseudomonadaceae > Pseudomonas > Pseudomonas sp. fls2-241-TYG-175. The sequence continues at coordinate 28,265 of NZ_JARVSO010000058.1, forward strand.
ATCCGCAATGACCTGAAGGGCATCGAGATCGAGGACGGCACGCTGCCACAGGTAGTGCGTGAGCAGTGCGCCGCAAAAGGTGTGCGCGTCCTGTCGATCAATGCGCTGTATCCGTTCGATGTCTGGAACGATGAGCGCCATGCCCAGGTGACGAAGCTGGCGCAGTACGCCCGTGACTGTGGTGCCGAGGGGCTGGTGCTGTGTCCACTCAACGACCGTGCCGACCCGCGCAATGCCGCACAACGTGCCTCGGCCCTGCGCACCGCCTTGACGGCGCTGGCGCCGATCCTGCGCGAGCATGGTCTTCTGGGCTTCGTCGAGCCGCTGGGGTTCGAGGAGTGCTCGTTGCGCCTCAAGCGTCAGGCGGTCGATGCGATCAAGCAGGTGGGCGGGCTGGATGTGTTTCGTCTGGTTCATGACACCTTTCACCACCATCTGGCGGGCGAGGTCGAGCTGTTTCCGGAGCTGACCGGACTGGTGCACATCTCCGGCGTCGAAGACGCAGATGCGCCGCTCAACAGCATTCGCGACGGGCATCGGGTGCTGGTGGGCGAGGCGGACATTCTTGGCAATGCCTCACAGATCGAGCGCCTGCTGGGCGGCGGCTACACCGGCTACCTGTCCTTCGAGCCGTTTGCCGAGAGCGTGCATGCGCTGGACGACATCTCTCAGGCAATGTCGGCAAGCATGGGCCACCTGTCTCGCGCTGTAGCGGCGGGCTGAAAACACCTTCCACCTCAAACAACAACAAGGTGCGAGCATGAGTACTACCCGACTGACCATGGCTCAGGCTCTGGTGAAGTTTCTTGATAACCAGTACGTCGAAATCGATGGCGTGCAGAGCAAATTCGTCGCTGGCGTGTTCACCATCTTTGGTCACGGCAATGTGCTGGGCCTGGGCCAGGCACTGGAACAGGACAGCGGCGAGCTGGTTGTCCATCAGGGCCGCAATGAGCAGGGCATGTGCCACGCGGCGATCGGCTTTGCCAAGCAACACCTGCGTCGCAAGATCTACGCCTGCACCTCGTCGGTGGGGCCGGGTGCGGCGAACATGATTACGGCAGCGGCCACGGCTTCGGCCAACCGTATTCCGTTGCTGCTGCTGCCCGGTGATGTGTACGCCAGCCGCCAGCCGGACCCGGTGCTGCAACAGATCGAGCAATTCCATGACCTGAGCATCAGCACCAACGACGCGTTCAAGGCCGTGAGTAAATACTGGGATCGCATCAACCGTCCCGAGCAGTTGATGAGCGCAGCGCTCAACGCCATGCGCGTGCTAACCGATCCGGCCGACACCGGCGCCGTGACGCTGTCACTGCCACAGGATGTACAGGCCGAAGCCTGGGATTATCCTGACAGCTTCCTGCAGAAACGCGTGCACCGCATCGACCGTCGACCGCCCAGCCAGGCAATGCTCGACGACGCGCTGGCGTTGCTCGTCGGCAAGCGCAAGCCGCTGCTTATATGCGGCGGGGGCGTGCGCTATTCCGGGGCTGCGCAGGCCCTGCAGGCTTTTGCCGAACGCTTCGGTATTCCCTTCGCTGAAACCCAGGCGGGCAAGAGTGCCATCGTCTCGGCGCACCCGTTGAACATGGGCGGCATCGGCGAAACCGGCACTATCGCGGCCAATCGGCTGGCAAAGGAAGCGGACCTGATCATCGGCGTCGGCACCCGCTATAGCGATTTCACCACCGCGTCCAAATGGCTGTTCCAGAACCCGGACGTGCAGTTTCTCAACCTCAATGTCGGCGCCTTCGATGTGCAGAAGCTGGACGGCGTGCAAGTGCTGGCTGATGCGCAGGTGGCCTTGCAGGCGCTGACCGGACAGCTGGAAAGCCGCGACTACCGGGCTGCCTGGGGCGACGCACCACGAGCGGCCAAGGCCGAACTGGATGCCGAAGTCGACCGCGTGTATGCCGTGGAATATCAGCCCGAGGGTTTCGTACCGGAAATCAACGACCACATGGATCCGGCCGTGCTGCGCGATTTCATCGAGCTGACCGGCTCGTGCCTGACCCAGAGCCGCGTGCTGGGCATTCTCAATCAGAACCTGCCAGCCGATGCGGTGATCGTCGCCGCAGCGGGCAGCTTGCCCGGGGACTTGCAGCGTGCCTGGCGCAGCACCGGCGTCGATACCTATCACGTCGAGTACGGTTACTCCTGTATGGGTTACGAGGTCAACGCCGCGCTGGGTGTGAAGCTCGCCCAGCCGCAGCGGGAGGTGTTCGCGCTGGTGGGGGACGGCTCTTACATGATGCTGCACTCCGAGCTGGCCACTTCGATTCAGGAGCGGCGCAAGATCAACATCGTGCTGCTCGATAACATGACGTTCGGTTGTATCAACAACCTGCAGATGGAACACGGCATGAACAGCTTCGGCACCGAGTTCCGCTTCCGCAACGAAGAGACCGGCCAGCTCGACGGCGATTTCGTGCCGGTTGATTTCGCCATGAGCGCGGCGGCATATGGCTGCAAGACCTACAAGGTCAGCACCGCCGAACAGTTGCACGAAGCGCTGGCGGATGCACAGCGTCAGACCGTCTCGACCCTGATCGACATCAAGGTTCTGCCCAAGACCATGATTCACAAATACCTGTCGTGGTGGCGGGTCGGAGTGGCCGAGGTTTCGACCACCGGCACCACGGCCCAGGTGTACGAAAAACTCAACCAGCAACTGGCCAAGGCCCGTCAGTATTGATCAAAAGCGTTTTTGCAGACCTTCAAACAAGAACAATCATTCATACAGGACAGTGAAATGACTTTGAAACTAGGTGTGATCGGTACAGGCGCAATCGGTCAGGATCATATCCGGCGTTGCAGCAAGGCCTTGATCGGCAGCCAGGTGGTGGCCGTCACCGACATCAATCTGGAGCAGGCCGCAAAAGTGGTGAGCGATCTGGGCATCAGTGCCGAGGTGTACGCCGACGGCCATGCGCTGATCGCCGCGCCCGACGTGGAAGCGGTGCTGGTCTGCTCATGGGGTGCAACCCATGAAGAGTACGTGCTGGCCGCCATTGCCGCAGGCAAGCCGGTGTTCTGCGAAAAGCCGCTGGCCGTAACGGCGGCAGGTTGCCGACACATCGTCGAAGCCGAAATCGCAGGGGGCAGGCGTCTGGTGCAGGTCGGTTTCATGCGGCCTTACGATCATGGCTACCGCGCCCTCAAGGCGGTGATCGACAGTGGCCAGATCGGCGAGCCGTTGATGCTGCACTGCGCGCACCGCAACCCGCGGGTCGGCGAGAACTACAAGACCGACATGGCGATCACCGACACGCTGATTCATGAACTCGACGTGCTGCGCTGGTTGCTCAACGACGATTACGTCTCGGTGCAAGTGGTCTTCCCGCGCAAGACCAGCAAGGCGCTTGCCCACATGCGCGACCCGCAGATCGTGATGCTGGAAACCGCGCGTGGCACACGTATCGATGTCGAGGTCTTCGTCAACTGCCAGTATGGCTATGACATTCAGTGTGAAGTGGTCGGCGAAACCGGCATTGCCAAACTGCCTGAGCCGTCGCAAGTCCAGTTGCGCAGTGAGGCCAAACTGTCCAACGCGATCCTGATGGACTGGAAGGACCGTTTCATCGCCGCCTATGACGTCGAGTTGCAGGCTTTCATTGATGGCGTCTCTGCTGGCACACTCACGGGTCCTTCGGCCTGGGATGGCTATTGCGCTGCGGTCGCCGCCGATGCCTGCGTCCAGGCACAGGGCAGCGGGGCGATCGTGCCGATCAGCCTGGAACAACGCCCGGTGTTTTACAACTGAACGGAGGCTGACGCAAAGGCGCCGCTTTATCAGCGGCGCCTGTTTTGAACCATTGCCAGGCGATTGCTGGACAGGAGAATGCCATGCGAACAGGACTGGTGGGTTATGGCAAGGGAGGACGTTACTTTCATGCCACGCTGATTTCGAGTTTGCCCGACGCTACCTTCGTGGGTGTCGTCACCCGGTCACCCGAGCGACGGCAGGAAGTGGCCAATGATCATCCCGGCGTTGCCTCCTTCGACACGCTGGCTGAGCTGGTAAAGGCCGGCGTCGATGTGGTGGTGATTTCTACGCCCTTGGCGTCACGTCGTGAGCTGATACTGGAAGCCATCGAGCTGGGTGTGGGCGTGGTCAGCGATAAACCGTTCGCCAACGATGCTGCGCAGGCCCGCGAGCTGGTAGAGGCCGCCGAACGGCGTGGCGTATTGCTCAGCGTCTATCAGAACCGACGCTGGGATTCGGATTTTCTGACGGTGCGCAAGCTGATCGACAACCAGGTGCTGGGCACGATCAGCCGTTTCGAGTCCAGTATCGAACGTTATTCGCCGCGCTCGGTGGGCAAGGCAAGTGGCGGCGGGGTGCTGCGTGATCTGGGCAGTCACCTGGTGGATCAGGCACTGGTGCTCTTCGGACCGGTAGAGCGGGTCTACGCCGAGCTGCAGTTCGCAGGCGCCGAACGTGAGCTGGACCATACCTTCTTCGTCGCGCTGACCCATGCCAATGGTGTGGTTTCGCACCTCTCCGGCAGTTGTCTGCAGAACACCCCTAGGCCGCGCTTCAGGGTCAGCGGCTCACAGGGCTGTTACAGCGTCGAAGGGCTGGACGGTCAGGAAGACGCCGCGTTTGCCGGATTGACTCCGCGCTCCGAAGGCGAGCGCTGGGGCGTCGAGGAACATCGACGCTGGGGCTGGTTCGAGCAGGGCGATCATCGTGAGCGGGTGCCTTCCGAACGCGGCTGCTGGCTGGCGTTCTATCGCCAGTTGCAGGATGCGGTCCACGGACAGGGTCCGCTGCCTGTGGATCCGCACGATGCCGTCGCCTCGGCCCAGGTCATGGACGCGGCACGTCTGAGTTCACGTGAGGGGCGCGTCGTGGTTCTGTAACGTTTTGAGTGGATGAATAGATGCATTCGGATAGCCCGGCACCCATCAGGGAGTCGGGCTTTCTGGCATTCTCGGGCAGACAAAAGAAAAAACAGAATAAATTCTAAAATCAGTTGAATTGGAAAATATTTTCCAATAGAGTCGTTTTCAGGTTACCGACTATCGAACCCTCTGGGCTGTCAGACATGTCTGAACGTCACAGGTAGCAAGCCAACAAAAACAAGATAGGTAATGTCGATGAAAACCCCCATTTCTGGCGTACCCGCCAGCCGTTCTGCACCCCCTGCATTCTGGCTCCGGCTCATGGAGCGCTTCCTGACCCTCGTTGCAAGCGGCATGTGTGTGCGCCACAAGGATGCATTGCTGTTCTGCATTCCCGGCGCGACCGGCGTGCGCCTGCCCCGATAAGTCACCCCTTGCTTGATAGCTTCATCGCTACGTCGTTACCAAGTCCGAACAACAACAAGAATTTGGAGACAGACCTTCATGAAGACCCCGATTCGTTTCACCGCAATGGCGCTGGCGCTGATGCTCGGCAGCGGTGCCGCCCTGGCCGATATCAAGGTGGGCGTGGCCATGTCGCAATTCGACGACACCTGGCTGACCTACCTGCGCGAAGACATGAGCGCCAAGGCCAAGACCATGCCCGATGGCGTGTCGCTGCAGTTTGTCGACGCCCGGGCTGATGTGAACAAGCAGCTCGATCAGGTCCAGGAGTTGATCGGCAAGAAAGTCGACGCCCTGATCGTCAACCCTGTGGACACCGCCGCCACTGCCAGAATCACCAAGATTGCGGTCGCGGCCGGCATTCCGCTGGTGTACGTCAACCGCCGTCCGGATGATCCCAAACTGCCTGCAGGCGTTGCTACCGTGACCTCCGACGACGTCGAGGCCGGTCGGCTGCAGATGCAATACATCGCCGAGAAAATGGGCGGCAAGGGCAGCGTGATGATTCTGCTGGGTGATCTGGCCAACAACTCCACGAAAGGCCGTACCGACGGCGTGAAGGAAGTGCTGAAAAAATACCCCGGCATCAAGATCGACCAGGAACAGACCGGCATCTGGTCGCGCCAGAAAGGCATGGACCTGACTAATGACTGGATTACCCAGGGCCGGGATTTCAACGCCGTACTCGCCAACAACGATGAAATGGCAATCGGTGCGGCGATGGCCCTGAAGCAGGCTGGCAAGAAGCAGGGCTCGGTATTCGTGGCCGGTGTGGACGGCACGCCCGACGGGCTCAACGCGATCACCAAGGGTGACCTGACGGTCTCGGTCTTTCAGGATGCCAAGGGTCAGGCCAACGGCGCTATCGATGCGGCCGTGAAGCTGGCGAAAAAGGAGACCCTGGCGTCTCAGACCATCGTCATTCCGTACCGCCTGATCACGCCTGAAAACGTCGTCACCTTCAAATAAGAACAGCCAACAGGCGGGGCGGATCCTGCGCCCCGGTCCTGTCGCTTGAGGAGCTTGTTACCATGCCCGGTTCAGCGACTGCCACCCCCACCCCCGCCCAGCGCGATTCCTCCGGTAGTGCAGGTCACGATGTCCTGAATGCCCAACCGCCTTATCTGCTGGAAATCAGCAATATCAGTAAAGGCTTTCCAGGCGTCATTGCACTCAACGATGTGCAACTGCGGGTCCGTCCCGGCAGCGTACTGGCGCTGATGGGCGAGAACGGTGCCGGCAAATCGACCCTGATGAAAATCATTGCCGGTATCTATCAGCCCGACGCAGGCGAAATTCGCCTGCGAGGCAAGCCCGTCACGTTTGACACGCCGCTGTCGGCCCTGCAGTCCGGGATTGCCATGATCCATCAGGAGTTGAACCTGATGCCGTTCATGAGCATTGCGGAGAATATCTGGATCGGCCGTGAGCAGCTCAACGGCCTGCACATGATCGACCACCGGGAGATGTTCCGCTGCACCGCCGAACTGCTCGAACGCCTGCGCATCAAGCTGGATCCGGAAGAGCTGGTGGGTAATCTGAGCATCGCCGAGCGGCAGATGGTCGAGATCGCCAAGGCAGTTTCCTACAACTCCGATGTCCTGATCATGGACGAGCCCACCTCGGCCATTACCGAAACCGAAGTCGCGCATCTGTTTTCGATCATTTCCGACCTGCGTGCGCAGGGCAAGGGCATCATCTACATCACCCACAAGATGAATGAAGTGTTCGAGATCGCAGACGAAGTGGCGGTGTTTCGTGACGGTTGCTACATCGGCCTGCAGCGCGCCGAAAGCATGGACGGCGACAGCCTGATTTCGATGATGGTCGGTCGCGAGTTGACCCAGCTTTTCCCGGAACGTGAAAAACCGATCGGCGATCTGCTTCTATCGGTACGTGATCTGCGCCTGGATGGCATTTTCAAGGACGTGTCCTTCGATCTGCATGCCGGTGAGATTCTCGGCATTGCAGGGCTGATGGGCTCGGGCCGTACCAATGTGGCGGAAACCCTGTTCGGCATCACGCCCAGCGACGGCGGAGAGATTCACTACGATGGCGCAGCGGTGCGCATCGGCGATCCTCATCAGGCCATTGGGCTGGGGTTTGCGCTGCTGACCGAGGATCGGAAACTGACCGGACTGTTTCCCTGCCTTTCAGTGATGGAAAACATGGAAATGGCAGTACTGGCCAATTACGCAGGCAATGGCTTCGTCAAACAGAAGGCCTTACGGGCACTGTGCGAAGACATGTGCAAGAAGCTGCGGGTCAAGACACCGTCGCTGGAACAATGCATCGACACACTGTCCGGTGGCAATCAACAGAAGGCGCTGCTGGCCCGCTGGCTGATGACCAACCCCAGAGTTCTGATTCTCGACGAGCCGACCCGCGGTATCGACGTGGGTGCCAAGGCCGAGATCTACCGACTGATCGCCTTTCTGGCCAGCGAAGGCATGGCGGTCATCATGATTTCCTCGGAATTGCCCGAAGTGTTGGGCATGAGCGACCGGGTCATGGTCATGCACGAAGGCGAAATGATGGGGATCCTGCCGCGCAGTGAAGCGACTCAGGAAAAAGTCATGCATCTGGCTTCCGGACATCGAGTCCATTGAGTTCGCAGGGCTGGCCTCGGCCAGAAGAACACGCCAGAACAAGAACAAGAGGGTAACACCATGAGCAACGCTATCTTGCAGAACAAGCCGGCCCTGGCGCCGACCAAGAACAAACGGCGACTGCCGACCGAACTGAGCATTTTTCTGGTCCTGATCGGTATCGGTCTGATCTTCGAACTGTTCGGCTGGATCGTCCGCGATCAGAGCTTCCTGCTCAATTCGCAGCGGCTGGTGCTGATGATCCTGCAGGTGTCGATCATTGGTCTGCTGGCCATTGGCGTGACGCAGGTGATCATCACCACCGGCATCGACCTGTCTTCAGGATCGGTACTGGCGTTGTCGGCGATGGTTGCCGCCAGCCTTGCGCAGACCTCGGATTTCTCCCGTGCGGTCTTTCCGTCGCTGACCGATCTGCCGGTGTGGATACCGGTGGTGGTCGGGCTGGGGGTTGGATTGCTGGCCGGTGCGATCAACGGCAGCATCATTGCCATCACCGGCATTCCGCCGTTCATCGCGACCCTCGGCATGATGGTGTCGGCCCGCGGGCTGGCGCGCTTCTACACCGAAGGTCAGCCAGTGAGCATGCTGTCTGACTCCTACACCGCCATTGGCCAAGGCGCGATGCCGGTGATCATCTTTCTGGTGGTCGCGGTCATCTTCCACATCGCACTGCGCTACACCAAGTACGGCAAGTACACCTATGCCATCGGCGGCAACATGCAGGCGGCCCGTACTTCCGGGATCAACGTCAAGCGTCATCTGGTCATTGTCTACAGCATCGCCGGTTTGCTGGCCGGTCTTGCCGGTGTCGTTGCGTCGGCGCGGGCAGCAACCGGGCAGGCCGGGATGGGCATGTCCTATGAGCTGGACGCCATCGCCGCTGCGGTAATTGGTGGCACCAGTCTGGCGGGCGGGGTGGGGCGCATCACCGGTACGGTGATCGGCGCACTGATCCTCGGCGTCATGGCCAGCGGGTTCACGTTCGTCGGGGTGGATGCCTACGTTCAGGACATCATCAAGGGGCTGATCATTGTGGTAGCGGTGGTCATCGACCAGTATCGCAACAAGCGCAAGACCAAGCGCTGAGAGCAACCTGCGCACACAAGGGCCTTCGAGGCCCTTTTGTGCGTTATAAGGTTGCTGGAACCGATTGGTTCTGTGTCGGTCAGACCCTCATCCAACCCAGCGTAATACAGGTTTGGTGCCCGGTTTTCAGGGGCTGCCGCGCAATTGTTGGCCAAAAGACTTCAATTGTGTTGCCGAGTGCGCGAGGCGGCCTTAGACTGCCGCCCCTCGTAAATTGAGTGCCAGGTGGCGCTTGGAGATCATGGCGCTTGTACGGCAACGTTGAGCCGCTCCTCAATGCACGTTTTTTTATAGAGAAATCAATGACAAAGGAAAAGTTGCTGGCCATGCCGGCCGATGACTACATGAACGCCGAGCAGCACGCTTTCTTCGTCGAGCTGTTGCAGAACATGAAGGTCGAAATCCACGAGCGAATCGAGCAAAGCCGCATCGCTATCGAGAGCCTGGATACCCCAGCAGATCCCGCCGATGCTGCTTCTGTGGAAGAAGAGCGTCACTGGCTGGTGAACGTGATCGATCGTGATCAGCGCATGCTGCCGCAGCTGGAAATGGCGCTGTCGCGTATCGCTGAAGACACGTTTGGCTGGTGTGATGACAGCGGCGAGCCGATCGGCCTGAAACGCCTGCTGATCAGTCCGACGACCAAGTATTGCATCGAAGCGCAAGAGCGCCACGAGCAGATCGACAAGCACCAGCGCCAGGCCTGATTCACAGGCAGCGGGCAGGTGTCACGAAACCGGGAGGCAAGCGATTGCCTCCCGGTTTTCTTGTGCCTGCGTTTTATTGAAAGGAATATTGCCCTTACCACCAATGGCTCATGGCAGATGGCCTGTTTCTGGCGTTTAATGAGGACAAACAACGATAAATAAACGCTTGGGGTGATGCAGCATGTCCGACAACGCTTTCGTGGCAAACCGGTCCTGGGTGCCCGTTATACAGACGCTCGCGCTGTGCCTGCTGTTGGCGGCGATCAATTTTGTCAGCGTCTCCCTTTACCTCGCCGTGCCGGTCGCCCTGTTGGTGATCTGGCTGCCACGTCTGCTGCCCGCCAACGCCGCTCGCCCCGCCGTCGTGTCTGAAGACAGCGCCATCGGTAATCTGACCCGCGATCTGTCCCGCACCACCAGCCACAACGCGCTATCCGCTGCGCAAGTCGCGTTTTCCGTGCGTCAACTGGCCGGTCGGGTGCAGTCGCAACTCGATGCTGCGGAACAAGTGGTGAGCAGCGCCGACGTCATGATCACGACAGAACGGCAGACGGCCCAGTTGAGCCAACAGGCCCTCAGCGCGGCCAGCCAGGCCCGCCAGCGCAGTGATGCGGGCAGCGTGGTTCTGAACGAATCCATTCAGCGCATGCACCGCCTGAGTCAGGGAGCGGTGGAGAGCCGTGAACTGATCGAGGCACTGAATCAGCGCAGCGAGGAAATCCAGCGCGTGACGATGGTGATTCAGTCCATTGCCAGCCAGACCAATCTGTTGGCGCTCAACGCCGCTATCGAGGCCGCACGCGCCGGCGAGCACGGGCGCGGGTTTGCCGTCGTGGCCGATGAGGTGCGCGGGCTGGCCGGTCGTACCGCCAGTGCCACGCAGGAAGTCGGGCAGATGGTTGCCGATATCCAGCAACGCACCACCCAGGTGGTCGAACAGATTCGCCAGTTGTCAGCGGATCTGGACAGTGGTGTCCAGCAGGTGGAACTGACCGGTGAGCACCTGGACAGCATCGCGCGTCTGGCGGTCGAGGTGGAGAGCCAGGTGGGTGAAATTGCCCATGGCGCACAGACCAATCAGGACCAGTTGGCAGGCCTGTTCGAAGCCGTTGAGCGCATGCGCGGCGATCTGGCCGTCAGCGACGAGCAGACCCGGCATCTGGCTAAAGCTGCCGTGCAGATGGAGGGGCAGGCCGAAACCATCAGTCAGCGTCTGGCGCAGGTCGGCCTGGATGATTACCACCAGCGCATCTACGACCTGGCCCGCGAGGGGGCGCAGCAGATCGCGGCGAAGTTTGAAGCCGACATCGAGCGGGGCACCGTCAGCCTCGATGATCTGTTCGACCGGCAGTACAAACCCATCCCGAATACGTTGCCGACGCGTTTCAATACCCGGTTCGACCGCTATACCGATCAGGTCCTGCCTGATGTGCAGGAGCCTTTGCTGTCGCGGCATGAAGGGCTGGTGTTCGCCATCGCCTGCACGCAACAGGGTTACGTACCGACTCACAACAATGCCTTCAACCAGCCATTGACCGGCGACGCTGCTGTCGACAACGCCCGCAACCGCAGCAAGCGCAAATTCGATGATCGCACCGGCATCCGTTGCGGCAGCCATCAACAGCCCGTGCTGCTGCAGACCTACACCCGCGACACCGGTGAGCTGATGCATGACCTGTCGGTTCCGATCATGGTCAAGGGCAGGCATTGGGGTGGGCTTAGACTGGGCTACAAGCCTGAAGCCGCAGCCTTGAAGTGACGGATAACTCACTTGCAGTTGAGTGGCGTTCAAAATGGCGGCAACCAGTTTGAATATGTTTGTTGCGGTGGCTGATATATAAAAATATTGTTTCTCTATTTTTATCGGGTTTGTTTGCCCTGATTTAGTGTGAGTGTTTTATTGTTGTAGGAAGTTTCTGAAAAGTCTTTCTGTGACTTGACTGTTCTTGTGGGCTGAGCAAGCTAGTTGAATCAACGGCGTAAATAGTTGATTTGACAATCGCCGCTACTGGGAACATCTAAGGACGGAAACAGGATGAAAAATACAGGGAATGTTAAAGAAGACGCTACCGTTTCGGACTCGGCTGCACTGCGCGTCACCATACGGGCAGGCGTTTTCTTCGATGGAACAGGCAATAACCGACTCAATAGCCGGATCGGCGCGGACTGTCAGGCGCTTATGGAAGTCAATGGCGAACGGCATATCAGGGAATGTGCAGGGCGCCATTGCGATCCTTCCAGCAGTTACAGCAATGATCTGACCAATATCGCCAGGCTGGTCGATCTCTATCGTGATCAACAGATTGCCGCCAATGATGGGGGTGGACTACGGGTTTACTGGCCGATCTATGTCAGTGGCGCGGGAACGACATCGGGCAGTCGCGATTCGCTCTGGCCGGGCCAGAGTTTTGGACGTGGCCCCACGGGCGTGGTGGCCAAGGTCGAGCGGGCGATCAGAAAGCTGGACTCGCGCCTCAGAGCGTTTCCGCAACTCAATCCGGGGTGCGTCATCGAGGCGATCGAACTGGATGTCTTTGGATTCAGCCGGGGCGCCGCGTCGGCCAGGCACTTCGTGAACGAAGTGATCAAACAGTCCGCCGGCCTGCTTGAGCCTGTACTGGGCAGCCGCAAGGTTCGGTTGAGCGAAGACTTCAGCTGGAAAAACGGCAGCGTGCGGATCAAGGTGGTCGGTCTGTTCGATACCGTCGCTGCCATCGGCAGCCTCAAGGATCTGGGCAACGTCAGTGATTCGGCCAATCGACGCGTCAACCTTTACCTGCCGCCCGATTGCGCGCAGCAGGTCCTGCATCTGGTGGCCCGTGATGAATTGCGCCGCAATTTTGCGCTGAACAGCATCAGGCCGGTGTGGCCGCGAGAAATCGTGCTGCCGGGCGCGCATGCCGACATCGGCGGTGGTTACCTGCCGCAGATGGAGGAAAGCGTAATGCTGACCCGGCCACGTGTCAGCACGCTGTATGCCGGCGATCTGCACGAATCGACGTCGGCATGGCTGCAAGCGCAGGCCGAGTTGAGCGAGATGGATGCAGAGCGCTGGATCGATCCGCTGGACACTCAGGCGTCGCTGCAGGTTCAGGTGTGTGATGAACAGTGCCGGTCTCGCGGCATGGGATCTTTCGGGGGGCGTTCGACGGTCATTGCTGTCTGTCTGCGGCGTCAGGTGTTCGGCCATCTGTCACGGGTGCATCTGCGCGTCATGCATGCGCTGGCCTGTGACGAAGGCGTACCGTTCAAACCGATTCCCATCGTGCAGGAGCTCAAGCTGCCGCCCGAACTTGAAGGCATTGCCTGCAAGCTGATCGATTATGCGCGGGGGGACCCATACACGCTGAGCGACGATGAAGAGAAAATTCTTCGCTGGCGCTACATTCATCATTCGGCGCACTGGAGCGCGGCGATAGGCAGGCTGGGCAGTCTGGGTGACGCGGTGTTCGTGCATGCGCCGGAGCCAGGTGGACGGGTGCTGCATCCCAATGTCGGACAGCATGGCTATCCTCAATAAGCTTGGGAGAGTGATGCAGGCTGACCTGCATCACTCTTTTTCGGTCAGGGCTGCTTGTGCAGAAGTACGTTCAATTCGTCGACAACAGGTGCCCACTCGGCATCGGCACGCAGCTCTTCCTTGAGGAATGCTGCCTGTTGGGGGGTCCAGAATTCGGCGTCGATCAGTTTCACCTCATCGGGCAGTCGATGTCGGGCAACAAAGGCATCGATACTGTTCTCGTCATTATCCAGACCCAATTGGGCGAACAGGCCTGGCAGGTCAGGGTTGGGCAATTCCATGTCATCTCCTCGACGAGGGCGAACCCCGTACAGTCATTGGTCCTGCATCGGAGTGGTCTGCCCGGACAAGAGTTCGATGCATTTTTCCCTGGAGATGAGCCGACTTTTCTTATACGCAAGGCAAGTGCTATGTTCATACATGCAACGAGTCACTCCTCAGTGAGAATCAGGTACCCCTTACGTGTCCAGGGCGTCTCGGGTTCATCGCAGGTGACGCCTGTGCGACATCGTTTGTACAAAAGGTATATATCCCGTTGACGCTGTGAGCCGGTAGAATCCGTCGCCAGCCTGCACAGGGTACGTGGTGGCCTGCCTGGCATCCCGCAGTGCAGCGCGTCAGCAGGTCTTGGTCGCGCCATGCGGCAACACGGATGAACGACTTTTAACTGCCCGCATACCGGGCAGCATCATTTATCACGTTGGGGGTTTGTACTTTGGCTGTAAGCAACCTGGATACGCACGCGTTATTCGTGCTCGGCGATCTGCGGGCACAGTTGGTCAAGCAGTTTCAATCACGTTTTGTCTATGTCACCGAACAGTCGGCCGAAGGCATCTACATCGCAGAGATCGACACCGAGTCCGCCATGGTCGTCGATGACAAGCCGCGCCTTGAACTCAAGGTCGGTGATCATTTTCGCGCCTCTGTATTGCCGAGCCGTGAGGGTGGGAAGTTCGAAATCAAATTCCGTGAAATCAAACTGACCGTCTACGGCCTGGGCGATTACGCGTTTGTCGATACCGCTGAAGGTCACGGTATCGTGTTCAAGGAAGGTCACACGGTGTTCATGGTGTTTGCCGCCACTGAACAGCTTCAGTCCGGCATGAGCAAGACGCTCAAGACGGCTGTCGGCAAGGCTGCAAAATGGCGCAAGGGCGAACTGTCATTCAAGGCCAGCGAATAACGCTGGCATTGTGCTCGTCATCCGCCAGCGGACTCGCCTTCGTTGCGTCCGCCGCTGACTTCCGCCGGTACGTCATCGCCGGCCATGCGCTTGCGAAACAGCGCGGTTCGCGCCAGCAGCAGTGTGGTCACAGGGACTGTGATCGCCAGCAGGACAGGGATCAGCCAGGCGTGAATCACCGGCTCCGACTTGAGTGCGGAGAAGTAGATGATCGAGGCCAGCGCGACGCACCAGGCACCCAGTGTCGAAGCCAGGGCAGGCGGGTGCATTCTCTGGAAAAAGTCCTTCAGGCGCAGCAGCCCCAGTGCTCCGGTCAGGGTGAACAGGCTGCTGGCAATCAACAGCACGGCAGTCAGTACCTCGGCCCAGAAAGGCACGTTCATCGGTAGTGAAGTCATTCGATTACTTCTCCGCGCAGCAGAAACTTGGCCAGGGCAAATGAGCCGACGAAGCCGAACAGTGCGATCAGCATGGCGGCTTCGAAGTACGTGTCACTGGCATAACGGATACCCAGCACCAGCATCATCAGCATCGCGGTGATGTACAGGTAGTCCAGCGCCAGTACGCGGTCCTGGGCAGACGGTCCTCTGATCAGCCGGATCAGGGTAATGACCATGGACAGGGCGAAGATCAGCAGGCTGATCAGAATGGCAGTGTCGAGCAGGGCACTCATTGGAAAATCTCCATCAAGGGGCGCTCATAGACGGTCTTGAAGTGCTCGATGAATTGCGCTTCATCCTCAAGATCGAAGACATGCATCAACAGCACGCTGCGATCCAGCGCCAGTTCCGACCAGACAGTCCCAGGTACTACCGTGGTCACCATCGCCAGCGCGGCAAGGCCATGGGCGTCGTGCAGGTCCAGCGGTATCCGGACGAAGGCCGAGCGCGGCGGACGACGCTTGAGTCGCCAGACACTCACGCCGACCTGGAAGTTGGAGACCACCACGTCCCACCCGACCATCAGCAGGAATTTGAGAATGACGCCCGGCTTGCGAATGCGCACCGGCAACGGTCGCAGCGGCGCCATGAGCAACGGCGCCAGAAAGCCCAGCACGGCGCCCAGCAACAGATGCCCCGGACTGATGGACAGGTTCAGCACCAGCCACAGTGCCCACAGGGCCAGAGAAAAAACGGGGGCGGGGAACAGGCGCTTCATGGCTGTACCTCCGGCGCGCCAGCGTTGCTGTTGGGGCCTGGCACCGGACGCGTTGCCAGAACCGACTGCACGTACTGCTTGGGTTCATGCAAGGCGGCTGCCGTGTCCTGGGTGTAGCGCAGCAATGGTTCGGCCTTGAACGTCAGGGCAACGCACAGGCCCAGCAGGATGATGATCGGCAGGCATTCGTTGCGACGCAGGATCGGCGAAGGGCGTTCGTAGGGGGTCCAGAATCGTTGGGTGCCGAGTCTGGAAAAAGCGATCAGCGAGGCCAGCCCCGAGAAGATCAGCAGGCCGATCAGCATCCAGGCAGGCGTCGACAGGGCTTCGTCCTGTGCAACGTCCAGGCCGAGCGGGTTCATGAGCGCACTGAGCAGGGTCAGTTTGCCGATGAAGCCGGACAGCGGCGGCATGCCGATGATCAGCAGTGCGCAGATCACGAAACTCAGGCCCAGAAATGCCATGGTGACCGGGATGACTTGCCCGACCACGACTTTCTGCTCTTCGTCCAGGTTGGTGCCGGGCGGTGGATGCAGTGATTCCAGTGTGCGCGGCAACTGGTCGGCGTCTTCTTCCAGCGGAATCTCGTTGGCCGAGCGCGAGCGCTCGACCAGCTCGGCCAGCAGGAACATCGCGCTCAGGGCCAGCGTAGAGCTGACCAGATAGAACAGCGCGCCGGAAGTAAGGCTTGGCTGCGCGAAGCCGATGGCCGACAACAGAATGCCTGCCGAGACCAGAATGCTCAGGCTGGCCATGCGCTCCAGCCGCTGGGCCGCAATGATTGCAATGGCCGCCGTGACGATGGTTGCCATGCCGCCGTAAATCAGCCAGTCGCCGCCAAAGAACGCCGACGCCCCCGCCTGACCTGAAAACAGCAGTGTCCACAGACGCAGCAGGGTGTAGATGCCGACCTTGGTCATGATCGCGAACATCGCCGCAACCGGAGCGCTGGCGGCGGAGTAGGCGGGGACCAGCCAGAAGTTCAAGGGCCACATGCCAGCCTTGGCCAGAAACGCGGTGGCCAGAATCGCGGCCCCGGCGTGCAGCAGGCCCTGATCGGCTTCGGATACTTGCGGGATCTTGATCGCAAGATCTGCAAAGTTCAGGGTGCCTGTCACCCCGTAGATCAGGGCGGCGCCAATCAGGAACAGCGATGAGGCCAGCAGGTTGATCGAGATGTAGTGCAGACCCGAGGTGACCCTGGCGCGTCCGGAACCATGCAGCATCAGGCCGTAGGAGGCTGCGAGCAGGACCTCGAAAAACACGAACAGGTTGAACAGGTCGGCGGTCAGGAACGCGCCGTACAGGCCCATCAGCTGAATCTGGAACAGTGCGTGGAAACTGGCGCCAGCCCGGTCCCAGCGCGCCAGGGCGAACAGCAGGGCGCAGACGCCGACAATGCCGGTCAGCACCATCATCATGGCCGACAGATGATCCACCACCAGCACAATGCCGAACGGTACGCCCCAGTTACCCGGCAGGTACACGCCTATCGAACCGGTGCTGCCGGTGTCCTGGACCCAGAACAGCAGCACGACGGAGATACCCAGCCCGAGCAAGCTGGAAAACAGATTGATACGGCCTTTGAGCGGGCGACGTTTCTCGCCCAGCCACAGCATCAGCCCGGCCGTCGCCAGTGGCAGCAGTATGGGGGCAATGATCAGTTGATTCAGCCAGCTCATGCCTTGGGCTCCCGGCCATCAACGTGGTCGGTGCCGGTCAGGCCTCGGGAAGCCAGCAGCACAACCAGAAACAGCGCGGTCATGGCAAAACTGATCACGATGGCCGTCAGCACCAGTGCCTGGGGCAGGGGATCGGTGTAGTTGAGCAGGTCCTGGGGAACGCCGTCCTTGATGATCGGCTCTCTGCCGATGAACAGGCTGCCCATGCTGAAGATGAACAGGTTCACGCCATAGGACAGCAGGCAGAGGCCCATCACGACCTGGAAGGTACGCGGGCGCAGCATCAGCCACACACCTGACGCGGCCAGAACGCCGATGGCGATTGCGATGACTTCTTCCATCAGAGGGCTCCTTGCGGGTTGGCGACAGGCTTGGGCAACGGGGTCGGGCGATGGCTGCGTACCGACTGGTGAGCCAGCGCGGTAAGAATCAGCAGCGTCGCGCCCACGACCACGGCATAGACGCCGACGTCGAAGAACAATGCGCTGGCGAAGTGGATATCACCCAGGATCGGCAAGTGCAGATGCGCGGTGTGGGTGGTCATGAACGGATAACCCAGCACCATCGAGCCTGCCCCGGTGAGCACGGCGCACAGCAGGCCGGTGCCCATCCAGCGCAAGGGCCTCAGGCTCATCTGTGCTTCTACCCACTGCGTGCCGGCGACCATGTATTGCAGAATGAACGCCACCGACATGACCAGCCCGGCAACGAAACCGCCGCCCGGCTCGTTGTGGCCGCGCATGAACAGGTACATCGACACGATGAAGGCGATTGGCAGCAGCAGGCGTACCAGTGCTGCCGGGACCATCATGAAGCCCAGTGCGGTGTCGCTGGCGCCGCGCGGGTTGATCAGATCGGTGACAACGTCGCGTGCCAGCAGACGCTGCTGGGCAGGTAATGGAATGCTTTCCTTGGGCGGGCGGAAACGACGCAGCAGGGCGAAGACCGTCAGTGCGACAGCGGCCAGCACGGTGATCTCGCCAAAGGTGTCGAAGCCGCGGAAGTCCACCAGCATGACGTTGACCACGTTGGTGCCGCCGCCTTCCGGAAGGGCACGGCTTAGGTAGAACGAGGAGATGGCGTTGGGTGTCTGGCGGGTCAGCATGGCATAGGACAGGATCGCCATGCCAAGGCCGACCATGACCGCCAGCACGAAGTCGCGTATCCGGCGGGTGCGGGCTCTGAGTCGGGTACTGGTGGCTGCGACGTCTTCGTTACGACGTGGCAGCCAGCGCAGGCCGAGCAGGATCAGGACAGTCGTCACGACTTCGACAACGAGCTGGGTAAGCGCCAGGTCAGGCGCGGAGAACCATACGAAGGTGATGCAGGTCATCAGGCCGCAGACGCTGACCATGACCAGTGCTGCGAGTCGGTGATACTTGCCCTGCCATGCCGCGCCGAGCGCGCAGACAATCGCAATCAGCCACAGTGTCACGAACACGCCGGAGCCCGGAATCTTCGGACGATCCCCCCAGGTCAGACCACTGAAGTACATCGGAATGAAGCCGCCCATCACGGCCGCCAGCACCAGCAGGAACAACTGCGGCTGCAGCCGGCGCGTGCTGACCTTGCGCTCGAAGCGCCGCGCCCAGTGCATCACGACCACCAGACTGCGTTCGAAGAAGCGTTTGCCGTTCAGGCGGCCTACCAGCGGCGGAACAGGAAAACGGTCGGTCTTGAGTGAGTTGCGCAGCAGCAGGTAAAGAAGGATACCGCCGGCCATTGCCACCAGACTCATGATCATCGGCGCGTTCCAGCCATGCCAGATCGCCAGGCTGTACTCGGGCAGGGTTCCGCCGACCACCGGTTGGGCGGCAGCCGCCAGTAACGGCGCGACCGACTGGGATGGAAAGATGCCGACGATGATGCAGGCCAGCACCAGAAACTCGACCGGAGCACGCATCCAGCGCGGCGGCTCATGGGGCATGTGTGGCAGGTCCTTGGCGGCCGGGCCGAAGAACACGTCGACCGTGAAGCGCAATGAATAGGCCACGCTGAATACACCGGCGATGGTTGCCACGACAGGCAGTGCGATTTCGACCCAGGCAGTGGCGGAAATGAATACGGTTTCGGCGAAGAACATCTCCTTGGAGAGGAATCCGTTGAGCAGCGGTACGCCGGCCATTGAGGCGCTGGCGACCATGGCGAGCGTCGCGGTGTAGGGCAAGAGCTTTATAAGCCCGCTGAGTCGCTGGATATCCCGGGTGCCACTTTCGTGGTCGATGATGCCCGCCGCCATGAACAGCGAGGCCTTGAACGTGGCGTGGTTGAGAATGTGAAACACCGCAGCCACGGCAGCCAGCGGGCTGTTGAGGCCCAGCAGCAGGGTGATCAGGCCAAGGTGACTGATGGTCGAGTAGGCCAGCAGGCCTTTCAGGTCATTCTGGAAGATCGCGGCATAGGCGCCGAGAATCAGGGTGCAGGCTCCGGCACCGCTGACGATCCAGAACCACTGTTCGGTGCCTGAAAGGGCAGGCCACAGGCGCGCCATGAGGAATACGCCCGCCTTGACCATTGTCGCCGAGTGTAGATACGCCGACACCGGAGTTGGCGCGGCCATGGCGTGGGGCAGCCAGAAATGGAAGGGAAACTGCGCGCTTTTGCTCAGTGCGCCGATCAGGACCAGGGTCAGCATGACCGGGTACAGCGCATGGGCACGGATGGCGTCGCCGGAGGCCAGAACGCGGTCCAGATCGTAACTGCCGACGATATGACCCAGAATCATCATCCCCGCCAGCAAGGCCAGACCGCCTGCGCCGGTGACCATCAGCGCCATGTAGGCACCGCGTCTGGCATCGGCGCGATGGTGCCAGTAGCCGATCAGCAGGAACGAGAACACGCTGGTCAGTTCCCAGAAAAACACGATCTGAATCAGGTTGCCGGACATCACCAGCCCGAGCATGGCGCCCATGAAAGCCAGGAAAAATGCGAAGAAGCGGGGCACCGGATCGTCCGGTGACATGTAGTAACGGGCATACAGCGACACCAGTGCCCCGATTCCCAGCACCAGCATGGAAAACAACCAGGCGAAGCCATCGATGCGCAGGACGAAACTCAACCCCAGGCTCGGCAGCCAGAAATACTCTTCGCGGATGACACCGCCGTCTGCGATCTGCGGAAACCACAAGGCCATCTGAACCGCGCCGATCAGGGCGACGAGACCTGCAAGAAGGGATTCCGCGTTACGCGCGTTGTGCGGCAAAAACGCCGCCAGACAGCTGCCGATAAAAGGCAGAAGCAGTAGAACTATCAGGGACATAGGCTTCTAATCTGCGGGGAAATATCAAGCATCATACGTGCCAGACACTTCGAGACCAAAGGGACAGTTTTTCGAATTTCCTACAAAAAGTGTCTGATAGCGTTTTGTCAGCCATCCTGGCCGAGTCTGATTTCAATTGCAGCATCATCCTGTCGTTTCAGTCCGCTTTTTCCACGCCTTGCTCTTCTACGGCCATCGGGGCGACGGTCGTTGGCCGACGCCTCATTTCACTGACAATCACCCCAAGCACAATCAGGGCCCCGCCCAGCAGGGCAATACCCGGCAAACGCTCACCAGCCAGTCGTCCGACAATGCCTGCCCACACGGGTTCACCGGCATAGATCACTGTTGCCCGGGTTGGCGAAACGCTTTTCTGAGCCCAGTTCATCGCGACCTGAATCACCGCGCTCATGGCACCGAGCCCTACGGCGATGAATACCAGTAACCAGGAAAAGTCCGGCAGCCGTTCCTGGGTCGGAACGATCATCAGGAACGCCAGGATCGAGGCGGTCGCCAGTTGCACCACGGTGACCCGCCGCACGTCAACTTTGCCGGCATAGGCGCTGATCATGATTATTTCGGCGGAAATGGCCACCGCGCTGATCAAGGTGGCAATCTCGCCCGGACTCATGTGCAGCGAAGCGCCCTGCGAACCTGAAAGCAGCATGAGGCCGGTGAAGGCCAGGACGATGCCAAGGCTCGGCATCAGACCCGGACGCCGCCCCAGTACCAGCCATTGCAGCAAAGGTACGAACGGCACGTAGAGCGCGGTAATGAACGCCGACTGACTGCTGGGAATGGTCTGCAGGCCAATGGTCTGCAAGCCGTAGCCGAGCATGATTGCGGCGCCGATCAGGACACCGGCCTTGAGCTCCAGCAGCGTCAGCCCGCGCATGACATTCATAGAGCACAGCGCGACGATCATGGCGGCGGCCGCGAAGCGCAGGCCGACGAAAAACATCGGACCGCTGACCGTCATAGCGTGCTGAACGAGAAGGAAGGTGCCACCCCACAGCATGGTGATGAAGATGAGTACGGCTTCCGCCTTGCTGATACGGGGTGTACGGCTGATAGACTTCATGTCGGCTCCAGATCCCACGGCCTTGCTTGTAACAAGCGGGTCGACACACAATGGCGTCGCGAAAGTGTGCAGTATAATGCGCAACGGATTCGGATGAGCACTCCCATGGACAAAGAAAATTCCCAGCGCGCGCCGGTACTTCAGCATGTCAGTCAGAACGTGCGACGCCTGCGCAACGCGGCCGAACTCAGTCAGACGGCTCTGGCAGAACGGTCCGGCGTCAGTCGGCGCATGCTGGTGGCCATCGAGGCCGGTGAAAGGAACGTCAGTCTGGCGACCCTGGATCGGGTTGCCGAAGCGCTGGAAGTGGCGTTCAGTGACTTGATTCAGGCACCAGACATTCGCGACCACAGCCGTATCAATGAACTGGCCTGGGCAGGTAGGATTCACGGCAGCAAGGCCGTTCTGCTGGCCAAGGCCAATGCGCGGCGCGAAGTCGAGTTGTGGGAGTTCTGCCTGGCGCCCGGCGACCTGTATGCAGCCGATGCCGATCCGGAAGGCTGGAGCGAGCAGGTCTACGTCGTGCAAGGGCACCTGACCATACGGTTTTCCGATGCCTTTGAGGCTCGGCAGGTCGGTCCCGGCGAGTTCTACATGTTCCCCAGTAACCAGCCACACCGTTATTGCAACGAAGGTGACGTCACGCTGCGCTTTGTGCGCAATGTGGTGCTTTAACGTACCGACCTCCATTCATTGCAACATTCGCCAGAGGCCACGTTCGATGATCGACGACCATAACCCGACCGCCGACATCCTAATTATCGGCGGCGGGCTGAGCGGCACCATGCTGGCCGTGCAATTGTTGCGCAGACCCGGAAAGCGTCGAATCCTGATTGTCGAAACCCGTGAAGAGCTGGGCCGCGGTGAGGCTTACAGTGCAACGGAGATCGGCCACACGCTCAATGGCAATGCCGCCCGCATGAGTGCCGATGCGGATGATGCAGACGACCTGACGCGCTGGCTCACCGAATACCTGGCCAACGGCGGCTGGCCCGAGGCTGCCGCGCAACGGGTGCCGGTCGCCGAGCTGTTTCCGCCACGCGGTATTTTCGGACTCTACGTTCAGCAGCGATTGAAGGAAGCCCAGGCACTGGGCGCGACCCGTGGATCGACCGTCGAGCACGTGCGCGGTGAAGTGGTGGATGTTCAGGAGCAGGCCGTCGGTGTGTCCGCCACGCTTGCTGATGGCCGCGTACTGCAAGGTCACTTCGCGGTATTGGCGACTGGTATGTATGCGGCATCGCGCACGCCGCAGCGCGAGTCGAGCGGGCTCAATGCGGCGGCGCTCGATCCATGGAACGTCGAGGTCATGCGCGAGCTGGATCCGCAGGCGCGGGTATTGATCATCGGTTCCGGGCTGACCATGGTCGATGCCGTGGTGTCGCTCGAACAGGCCGGACACCGAGGTCCCATTCAGGTCTATTCCCGTCACGGACTGCTGCCCCACGTACGACGTCAGCCCCCTGAATGGCCGGATTTTCTCGGTCAGGATCACAGCATTCGCAGCACCCGGCAGTTGGTTCGCAAGGTCCGCGAGCAATGTGAGCTGGCCATCGAGAGCGGTATCGACTGGCAAGCACCGCTCGACACGGTGCGCGCCAATATCGGTCGATTGTGGAATCAGGCCACCGACAGGCAGCGTCGGCAATTCGTCCGTCACGTGCGGCCCTGGTGGGAAAGTCATCATCATCGTTCACCGCCGCCGAGTGCGGCACTGGTCGCGCGGCTCTTGAAGGAAGGGCGACTGAGCATCCACGCCGCATCGTTGCAGGGCGTTTCGACACTGGCGTCGGGGCAGGTGCAGATCACGCTGCGTTATCGCGGCGATGATCAGCCATCGTCAATCATTGGCGATGCGTTGATCAATTCCACCGGCATCGAATACGACTGGCGTCGCGTTGATCGTGCTCTGCCGCGTCAATTGCTGGCCAGAGGGTTGATCCAGCCGGGGCCTTTGGCGCTGGGCATCGCAGCCGATTCCCGTGGCGCCGTGCTTGATGCGCAAGGCCGTTATTCTTCACGCCTGTTCGCCATGGGTCCACCGTTGCGCGGGATGTGGTGGGAGAGTACCGCTGTGAATGATGTGGCGAGTCAGGCCAAAGCATTGGCCATCCACCTGGCAGACTGAGTCCGCAACGTTTCAGGCCTGATCCAGCAGATAAGGTCCTGCCCCGCGTTTACCCAGCTCATCGCTCTGCGTGGGCATGCCTCCCGTGACGCTCCGCGTCACAAATGGCACAGA
>NZ_JARVSO010000049.1:0-49770 GCF_030209155.1 Pseudomonas sp. fls2-241-TYG-175
GCTCTGCGTGGGCATGCCTCCCGTGACGCTCCGCGTCACAAATGGCACAGATTGCTGATTCGCGATTTACAGGGTTCTAACCATCGCGTTGGAAAAGCGTGTCAGTGCTTGCTGCCCTGGGTCGACATCGCCAGCAACTGCTTCTCCTGATTCCAGTCGAACGGCTCGTCGTTCTGCTCGGCTTCGTACCGGCGCTCTTCGAGGGCCTGATAGAGGTCGATTTCATCGTCGGGCATGAAATGCAGGCAGTCACCGGCAAAGAACCACAGCAGGTCGCGCGGCACCAGATGGGCGATCTGCGGGTAGCGCTGGATGACCTGACACAGAATGTCCTGGCCCAGGTACTGGCTTTCGATAGGGTCCTGCGGCAATTGCTCGACCAGTTCGTCGAAGCGCTCCATGAACAGTGCATGGCTTTCTTCTGGAACCTGCTCGGCCTCGCCCAGCGCGACCAGAATACTGCGCAGGTGCGCAAGCAGACCGAGATGGTGGTCGAGAGTGGCGTCGGCCATGATGTAATCCTCAAATGCAAAAACAGGCGCGAGAGTATAAAGCTCTGCGCGCCTGTTTTGTGGATCAACTGACCTGCGAGGGTCAGGTCGGGTCAATCAGCGGATCTTGCCCGGTGTGTGCGTCAGCTCTTCCTTGTCGAAATCATCTACGTCTATCACCTTGCGACGCGCCGCTTCAGCGTTTTTCAGCGTCTGCGCCTCATCAGCCTGCAGCACCCCGAGACGCAACGCGGCGTCGATGAGCGGCTCGCCGGCTTCTGGCAGAACCTGCCCCCCCTTGACGGCAACCTGCAGCTTTTTGTGCAGCGGATAGGCCGCACTCAGCAGGTCGCTGGCATGTTGCAGCGCGCCGACCGGATCTTCGGCCGATTGCGGGCGGTAGCAGCCTGCAAGCAGCTCTTCCAGCGTCGGATCGCCCTTGGCACGACCCAGTACCTGAGCCACTTCGGCGTCGAGCCTGTCCGACGGGCCTTTGTGGCGACGGCCGAACGGGAAGACGATGACCCGCAGCAGACCACCCAGGATACGGTTCGGGAAGTTGCTCAGGATCTCGTCCATCGCGCGTTCCGAATGTCCCAGGCTTTCTTCCATGGCCCAGCGGAACAACGGGCTCATATGGTCCGGCGAACCCAGGTCGTGGTAACGCTTGAGGGACGCGGAAGCCAGATACAGATGGCTGAGAACATCGCCCAGGCGGGCCGACAGGCGCTCGCGGCGTTTCAGCTCGCCACCCAGCAGCATCATGCTCAAGTCTGCCAACATGGCGAAGGCCGCGGCCTGACGGTTCAGCGCCCTGAAATAGCCTTGGCTCAGGCTGTCACCTGGCGCACGCTCGAAGTGTCCGAAGCCCAGATTGAGAATCAACGTACTGGCCGCATTGCTGACCGCAAAGCCGATGTGCTTGAGCAACAGGGTGTCGAACTCGGCCAGTGCGTTGTCGTGGTCGGTGCGCCCGGCCAATGCCATTTCCTTGAGCACGAACGGATGGCAGCGAATCGCGCCCTGACCGAAGATCATCAGGTTGCGCGAGAGAATGTTGGCTCCCTCGACGGTGATGAAGATCGGCGCACCTTGCCAGTTGCGACCCAGATAGTTGTTCGGGCCCATGATGATGCCCTTGCCGCCATGCACGTCCATGGCGTGGCCGATGCACTCGCGGCCGCGCTCGGTCAGGTGGTATTTGAGGATCGCCGACAGGACCGACGGTTTTTCGCCCAGATCCACGGCATTGGCGGTGAGCATCCGCGCACTGTCCATCAGCCAGGCGTTGCCACCGATGCGCGCCAGCGCTTCCTGAATACCTTCGAATGCCGACAGAGGTACGTTGAACTGCTCTCGCACCTTGGCGTACTGACCGGTCACCAGACTGGTGTATTTGGCCGCGCCAGTGCCGACTGCGGGCAGCGAGATCGAGCGACCCACCGACAGGCAGTTCATCAGCATCATCCAGCCCTTGCCCAGCATGGGCTGACCGCCTATCAGGTAGCTCAACGGGATGAACACATCCTTGCCGGAATTGGGGCCGTTCATGAACGCGGCACCCAGTGGCACGTGACGACGACCGATCTCGACGCCCGGTGTGTCGGTCGGAATCAACGCCAGACTGATGCCCAGGTCTTCTTCCTCGCCCAACAGGTGCTCGGGGTCGTAGGCCTTGAACGCCAGGCCGAGCAGGGTCGCGACCGGACCCAGTGTGATGTAGCGCTTTTCCCAGGTCAGGCGCAGGCCAATGACTTCTTCGCCTTGCCAGTCACCCTTGCAGATAATGCCGGTGTCCGGCATCGCGCCCGCATCGGAACCCGCCAGCGGGCCGGTCAGGGCGAAGCAGGGGATGTCATCGCCACGCGCCAGGCGGGGCAGATAGTGATTGCGCTGTTCGTCGGTGCCGTAATGAAGCAATAGTTCGGCAGGGCCGAGGGAATTGGGGACCATCACGGTCGAAGCCAGGTCGCCGCTGCGGGTCGCCAGTTTCATGGCGATCTGCGAATGGGCGTAGGCCGAGAAGCCTTTGCCGCCGAATTCTTTCGGGATGATCAGCGCAAAGAAGCCGTGCTGCTTGATGTGCTCCCAGGCTTGCGGCGGCAGGTCCATGGCCTGACCGATTTCCCAGTCGCTGACCATCGCGCACAATTCTTCGGTCGGGCCGTCGATGAACGCCTGCTCTTCTTCAGTCAGCTGGACTTTCGGATAAGCGAGCAATTTGTCCCAGTCGGGACGGCCGCTGAACAGTTCGCCATCCCACCAGACCGTACCCGCGTCGATGGCGTCACGCTCGGTTTCGGACATCGGTGGCAGGACTTTCCTGAACCAGCTGAACATTGGCGCGGTGAAGTGTTTGCGGCGCAGGTCGGGCAGGATCATCGGTATGAAGATCGCCAGCCACAGTATCCAGAAAATCGTCAACAGCCAGCCCGGAGCGTGGCTGAAAATGCCCATCGCCAGCAGGTAGACCGCCACTACGCCCAACGCGGGCAGCGGGTCGGTACGTCGGTGCGCCAGCCAGGCAATGCCCACGACCAGCACAACAATCCACAACAGCAGCATACGTATTCCTCCGTGATGAACGCTGCGTTCGCAACGCTCAAGAACTGGTCGCCAGGCAGTGGTGGGGCGACATCGATAGTGACCCTGTCCTGACAAGGAAGTTGCCAGCGGATCGGGTAGACTGAGCAGTCAGTTTTTCACAGCCACTGCGAGGGGAACGCAATGCTCAAGATATGGGGTCGGAAGAATTCAAGCAACGTGCGCAAGGCACTCTGGATTGCCGAAGAAGTCGGCGTGCCGTACGAGACCCAGGACGCCGGTGGCGCGTTCGGACTGGTCAATGAAGCGGCGTACCGCAGCAAGAACCCCAACGGCCGTATACCCATGATCGAAGACGGCGATTTCGTGCTCTGGGAATCCAACGCTATCGTGCGTTACCTGGCCGCCCGTCATGCTCCGGATTCCGATCTTTACCCCGCAGATCTGCAGGCCAGGGCCCTGGCAGACAAATGGATGGACTGGACCACTTCGACCATCGCTGCGCCATTTAGTCCGGTATTCTGGGGCGTAGTGCGCACGCCGGCTGACAAGCAGGACTGGAACGCCATCAACGAAGGCATCACTCATCTTCACAGCCTGCTGCTGGTCGCAGACGAAACCTTGTCCCGCCAGCCCTACCTGTCGGGTCAGGCGTTCGGCATGGGCGACATCCCGCTGGGCTGCTTCGCCTACGCCTGGTTTGAAATGCCGATTGAACGTCCGCCGCTGCCTCACCTCAAAGCCTGGTATGAACGCCTCAAGACGCGTCCGGCGTACCGCAAGGCCGTCATGAGTCCGTTGACCTGATTGTCAGCTTTTCGCCGCAAGCCTTCTGGCACTTCGATATTTACTATTAACAAATGTGTCTGTACTTGAATGGCCCGGCCAAGCACCATTGCGTGATCGGGCTGAAGTGACGCATTCAGTTGCTTTCAGCCCACCCCTTTCTTTCTATTCTGATTTGGTACCTTTTCCGATATGTCTTCTGCTCTGTCCATCCGGCAGCTAACCAAAACCTACGGCAACGGTTTCCAGGCCCTGAGTGGTATCGACCTGGACGTCGCCGAAGGTGATTTCTTCGCCTTGCTCGGCCCCAACGGCGCTGGCAAATCCACCACCATCGGCATCATCTCGACGCTGGTCAACAAGACCAGCGGCACGGTGAACATCTTCGGCCATGACCTGGACCGCGAGCCTGCTGCGCTCAAACGCTGCATCGGTGTCGTGCCGCAGGAATTCAATTTCAACCAGTTCGAGAAAACCTTCGACATCGTCGTGACCCAGGCTGGCTACTACGGCATTCCGGCGAAGATCGCCAAGGAACGCGCCGAGCAGTACCTGACCCAGCTGGGTCTGTGGGACAAGCGCGACGTGCCTTCGCGTTCGCTGTCCGGCGGCATGAAGCGTCGTCTGATGATAGCCCGTGCGCTGATTCACGAGCCGCGCCTGCTGATCCTCGACGAGCCGACTGCCGGTGTGGACATCGAATTGCGCCGCTCCATGTGGACGTTCCTGACCGAACTGAACCGCAAGGGCATCACCATCATCCTGACCACGCACTATCTGGAAGAGGCCGAGCAGCTGTGCCGCAACATCGGCATCATCGACCACGGCACGATTGTGCAGAACACCAGCATGAAGCAACTGCTCAGCACCCTGACCGTCGAGACGTTCCTGCTCGACCTCAAGGCGACCTGGCAGACCGCGCCACAGTTGCCGGGCTTCCCCAGCCGTCTGCTCGACAGCCATACGCTGGAAGTGCAGGTCGACAAGAACGTGGGCATCACCGCGCTGTTCAGCCAACTGGCTGCACAGAACATTGAAGTGCTGAGCCTGCGCAATAAATCCAATCGCCTTGAGGAGTTGTTCGTGTCTCTGGTGGAAAAAAACCTGGCGAAGGTGGCGCTATGACTGCTCAGACCGGCGAGCTGCGCCCCAATCTGGTTGCCCTGAAAACCATCGTGTTCCGTGAAGTACACCGTTTCATGCGGATCTGGCCGCAGACCCTGCTGCCGCCTGCGATCACCATGGTCCTGTACTTCGTCATCTTCGGTAACCTGATCGGTCGCCAGATCGGTGACATGGGCGGCTTCACCTACATGCAGTACATCGTGCCGGGGCTGATCATGATGTCGGTGATCACCAACTCCTACGGCAACGTGGTCTCGAGCTTCTTCGGTGCCAAGTTCCAGCACTCGATCGAAGAACTGATGGTGTCGCCGGTATCACCGCACACCATTCTGGTCGGTTACACGTTGGGCGGCGTGCTGCGCGGTCTTATGGTGGGTTTCATCGTGACCATGCTGTCGATGTTCTTCACCGACCTGCAGGTTCACCACCTCGGCGTGACCATCGTGGTGGTCGTACTGACCGCAACCATCTTCTCGCTGCTGGGCTTCATCAACGCTGTCTTCGCACGCAACTTCGACGACATCTCGATCATCCCGACCTTCGTGCTGACGCCGTTGACCTACCTCGGTGGCGTGTTTTACTCAATCAACCTGCTGCCGCCGTTCTGGCAGACCGTGTCGCTGGCCAACCCTGTCCTGCACATGGTCAACGCCTTCCGTTACGGCATCCTCGGTGTTTCCGACATCAAGATCAGCATCGCCCTGGCGTTCATGATCGTCGCCACCTTCGTGCTGTACTTCGGTTGCGCACGGTTGCTGGTGAGCGGGCGTGGTATGCGTCAGTAGGTGCTTTAGTGTTGACCCGCGACGCCTGGCGTCGCGGATTATTTATCAACCCGGCTTCAGATCATGTATCGCCAATGCCGCTTCCAAATCAGGGGAGCGCTTTGCCCATCGTTCAGGTGGTAGCGGTCTGGACCAGTCGATGATATCGGGATGAATCAGATCAGGCGCAGGACAAAGTTTCATATACTGCAGTTTTTCTGTCAGATAAGTGCCCAAAACGGTGATGAAAAACACGCCGTGCATGACATCCAGCAAATCGCCCTTGCGCAAACTGGTCATGATTGAGCCGATTTGTGTTTCCTCATAGGGCGCTGATCCAACACGACATGCTGGAATGGCATCTGGCCCGATTTCCATATAACCGCGAACGCACTCCCAAAGCGCCATGGCGGTTTCACCTCCGCCGCAATTGAAGCCCATGGTGAAATACCTGTCCTTTTCTTCCACCTGCGATTCAGGATTTTCAAACCCGATAAATAGTAGGCCTTGAGAGACGCGGCCCCCCTGACTGATGCTTGAGTGCTGAGTGGCAGCGGCGATCACAGATTCCCATGGCACTATCCAGTAGTGGTTATCATCGCGAGGCACACAGACTTCTCGGCGCTGACGATTGAAGCGGACGGGAGGAGGAGTAGGGCGCAGCAGACCGTGGAGTAGCATCAGGGTGGGGATGCCAATGATGATTCCGCCTAGCCAGAGCAAGTCTGAATCTTTTAAACCGTAGGCGAGACTTAGGAACATGAGGGTCATGGGCCATATCACCATCACTGCCGACCCCACGTTGTAACAACCGATATCCAGAAAGACTTCATTTTTTTGCCAGATGATGTTGAGCGAGTCGACCGGCGTTCTACCTGTTGGCAAGGGCAGTGGTGCTAAATAATCGTTTTTCGAGAATGGTTTTTTTTGGGAAGTGCCGTGAGGGCGAGGGTTCATTGTTTTGCTCCGCGCAAAAAATATAGAGTGCTCTTGTTCTCTCGTTTTATTTGCTGAGCAACGGATTACCTATCGGATAGCTGCTGTTGCTTCAACCTGACTTCGTATGTGTTCAATATGATGCCCCAAATTTCTAGCCGTATTTCGGTTGCACATGGTTGCGAGTGAACGGAAGTGGTATGCACCAGTAGGTACTGCAGTGTTGAACCTCGACGCTTGGCGTCGCGGATTATTTATCAACCCGGCTTCAGATCATGTATCGCCAATGCCGCTTCCAGATCAGGGGAGCGCTTTGCCCACTGTTCAGGTGGTAGCGGTCTGGACCATTCGATAATATCGGGATGTATCAGATCGGGCGCAGGACAAAGCTTCATATCCTGCAGCTTTTCGGCCAGATAAGTGCCCAGTATGGCGATGAAAAACACGCCGTGCATGACATCCAGCAAATCGCCCTTGCGTAAACTGGTCATGATTGAGCCGATTTGTGTTTCCTCATAGGGCGCTGATCCAACACGACATGCTGGAATGGCATCTGGCCCGATTTCCATATAACTGCGAACGCACTCCCAAAGCGCCATGGCGGTTTCACCTCCGCCGCAATTGAAGCCCATGGTGAAATACCTGTCCTTTTCTTCCACCTGCGATTCAGGATTTTCAAACCCGATAAATAGTAGGCCTTGAGAGACGCGGCCCCCCTGACTGATGCTTGAGTGCTGAGTGGCAGCGGCGATCACTGATTCCCATGGCACTATCCAGTAGTGGTTATCATCGCGAGGCACACATACCTCTCGGCGCTGGCGATTGAAGCGGATGGGGGGAGGAGTAGGGCGCAGTAGGCCGTGGAGTAGCATCATGGTGGGGATGCCGATGATGAGACTTGCGCAAAATATGAATATAGGCCACTCATCGTCATTCCATGAGTAATAGCCCATAATGGTAAACATTATCAGCATTGGCCATATCACCATTACTGCCGACCCCACGTTGTAACAACCGATATCCAGAAAGGCTTCATTTTTTTGCCAGATAATGTTTGGCGAGTCGACTGGTGTTTTACCTGTGGGCAATGGCAATGGTGCCAAATAATCGTTTTTTGAAAACAGTTTTTTTCTCCGGTGTGCCAGCAATATTAGGGCTCATTGTGTTGCTCCGCGCAAAAAATCACAGAACGTTCTTGCTCGCTTGACGCTATGTGATGAGTTTATGCTGAGCAGCGGATTATTTTTCAATCAGCAGGGGAGCGCTTTGTCTTTTATTCAGGTGTCAGCGGTCTGGGCCATACGATAAATCTGTCCGTGGATACCTAGTCCGCGATCACCGAAAGCCAGGAATGCCTGCCTATTCAGCAGATTATCCAGGTTGATGTTGGCCTGTTCACTGACCAGTTCCACGGTGAAAGTTTAGGGTTTGCTAATACCCTCCACACCATCGAAAGCAAGAACTTGGAATGTGGCCGGTGAATCCTTGATGGTTAGGCTGAAACGATAATCAGGCGAAGGCATCCATGTATTCCGATCTGCAGTTGGACTTGGTGATTGGATGCACGCTAACAGGCCGTAGATAAGAAAAATGCAGGACATTTCCGAATTTACGGCAGGACTTGAGACTGCTCGCACGTTCAGCTTCATTCTCAGCAGTTAGCTGCTCAGTTTTAAACTTCGCAATACTCAATTCCAGCATCTTTCTAAAACCGACTGCATCCTTGAGGTTTCACCCCTTAAGGAGCTCCCATGCGCACAGGGATGATCGCGCTCGCGCTCGGCCTTTTGGCCCTGCGCTTCCTGCCTGCCTTGCCCGATACCTGGCTGTTGCTGCTGATGCCCGCCGTGGCGTTGATGCTGCTGCCGTTTCGCACTTATCCGCTGGCCTTCTTTCTGTTCGGCTTGACGTGGGCTTGCGTCTCGGCGCAATCGGCGCTGGATGATCGATTGCTGTCCCGGCTCGATGGTCAGACGTTGTGGCTGCAAGGCAAGGTGGTCGGGTTGCCGAGTGCGGCTGAAGGTGTGATGCGTTTCGAGCTCGAGGATGGTGTATCACGACGGGCGAAATTACCCCGGCTGATGCGCATTGCCTGGTATGGCGGTCCTGAAGTGCGCAGCGGTGAGCGATGGCGGTTGGCGGTAAAGCTCAAGCGGCCGGGCGGGCTGGTCAATCCCGAAGCGTTCGATTACGAGGCCTGGTTACTGGCCCAGCGTATCGGCGCGACCGGCACCGTGGTGGACGGTCAGTTGCTGGCACCGGCGCGTGCCGCCTGGCGCGATGCCATTCGCCAACGGCTGCTGGCCGTCGACGCGCAGGGGCGCGAAGGCGGTCTGGCGGCGCTGGTGCTGGGGGATGGCTCGGGCTTGTCGACCACTGACTGGCAAGTGCTGCAGGACACCGGCACTGTGCATTTGCTGGTGATCTCCGGACAGCACATCAGCCTCTTGGCTGGCGTGATTTATGCGCTGGTGGGCCTGCTGGCGCGCTGGGGACTGTGGCCGCGGACTCTGCCGTGGCTGCCTTGGGCGTGCGGTCTGGCGTTCGCGTCGGCGCTGGGGTATGGGTTGCTGGCCGGGTTCGATGTGCCGGTGCGCCGTGCCTGCGTGATGGTAGGACTGGTTTTGCTCTGGCGTTTGCGCTTCCGGCATCTGGGCATGACCTGGCCGTTACTGCTGTCGCTCAATGCGGTGCTGGTGTTCGAGCCGCTGGTAAGTCTGCAACCGGGCTTCTGGCTGTCGTTCGCGGCGGTGGGCATTCTGATTCTGATCTTCAGTGGTCGCCTCGGTGCCTGGAGCTGGGTGCAGAGCTGGACGAGAGCCCAGTGGCTGATTGCCGTCGGCCTGCTGCCGATCCTGATGATGTTGAACCTGCCAATCAGTATCAGCGGTCCGCTCGCCAATCTGCTGGCTGTGCCCTGGGTCAGCGTGATCGTTCTGCCTGCCGCATTGATTGGCACGCTGTTATTGCCCGTTCCGATCGTGGGCGAGGGTCTGTTGTGGCTGGCCGGTGGAGCGCTGGAAGGGCTGTTCGTGTTTCTGGGCTGGATGGCGGACCTCGTGCCTGCCTGGCTGCCCAGTACCACGCCGGCCTGGACTCTGGTCCTGAGTCTGCTGGGCGCGTTGCTGCTCCTGCTGCCCAGAGGTGTGCCGATGCGGCCTCTGGGCTGGCCGCTGCTGTTGCTGTGCGTGTTTCCACCACTCAAGTCGGTGCCTGCCGGACAGGTTGACGTTCTGCAACTGGATGTCGGGCAGGGGCTGTCAATTCTGCTGCGCACCCGGCACCACACGCTGCTGTATGACGCCGGGCCACGTTTCGGTGAGTTCGATATCGGTCAGCGGGTGGTCGTGCCGGCCATTCGCAAGAGTGGGGTAAGGCATCTGGACGTGATGCTGCTCAGTCACGCCGATTCCGATCATGCCGGAGGTGCACCGGCAGTCCACAAGGCGTTTACGGTCGGGCGTGTGCTGGGCGGAGATATCGAGCGCCTTCCGCCTGCACTCGGGGCACTTCGTTGTGAAAACGGTGAGCAGTGGGAATGGGATGGCGTGGTGTTTTCGACCTGGATCTGGGAGCAGGCACCCGAAGGCAATGCAGGGTCCTGCATGCTGAGTGTCGACGCCGGTGGCGAGCGATTGTTGCTGACCGGCGATGTCGATGCCGAGGCCGAACAGGCGGCCATCGACAGTGGATTCGACCTGCGCGCCCAGTGGCTTCAGGCACCTCATCACGGCAGTCGGTCCTCGTCCTCTAAACCGTTTCTGAGAGCGGTCATGCCGAAAGGTGTGCTGATTTCCCGCGGACGCAATAATGCGTTCGGCCACCCACACCCGCTGGTCATGGCGCGTTATAAATGGAACGGTATCGCCAGCTACGACAGTGCCGAGCTGGGTGCCATCCGTTTGCAACTGGGTACTTACGGCAGCCCTGAGGCACAGCGCGCGCAGCGACGTTTCTGGCGTGACTGAATCCACGGATATCGACGGCACCCGGCGACCCTATGATAGAGTGGCGCCAATTTTTCAAGGGAGTGGTCACTGTGTGGGAACTGGTCAAATCTGGCGGCTGGATGATGTTGCCGATCATTTTGAGTTCCATCGCCGCTGCCGGCATCATCATCGAACGGCTCTGGACGCTGCGCGCCAGCCGTATCACACCGCCGCACTTGCTGGGTCAGGTCTGGCAGTGGATTCAGGATCAGAAACTCGATAAAGAGAAGCTCAAGCAACTGCGCGCCGATTCGCCTCTGGGGGAAATCCTTGCGGCAGGCCTGGCCAACTCCAGGCATGGTCGCGAGATCATGAAAGAATGCATCGAGGAAGCCGCAGCGCGGGTCATTCATGACCTGGAGCGTTACCTGAGTGCGCTGGGTTCGATTGCTGCGATGGCGCCGTTGCTGGGTTTGTTGGGCACCGTGCTGGGCATGATCGATATCTTCGGATCTTTCAACAGCTCTGGAGCCACGGCCAACGCCGGTGTTCTCGCGGGCGGTATTTCCAAGGCGCTGATCTGTACCGCGTCGGGCCTGATCGTGGCCATTCCGGCCATCTTCTTTCACCGTTTTCTGCAAAGCCGTGTCGATGAGTTGGTGGTCGGCATGGAGCAGCAGGCCATTCGTCTGGTTGAGGTGGTGCAGGGCGACCGTGACGTCGATCTGATTGACGCCAAGGTCGACCTCAAGTCCCTGGCCAAGGCAGGCGGGAGCAAGAAGAAGTGAAGTTTCGTCGCCGCAGACCGCGGGAGAACATCGACATCAACCTCGTTTCGTTGATCGATGTGGTGTTCATCCTGCTGCTGTTCTTTATCGTGACCACCACCTTTACCCGTGAAACCCAGTTGCGGGTCGATCTGCCGCAGGCGGTCACCGGTACACCTGAAGTCGACGCAAGTGCCAAACATCTGGACATTGCGATCAACGCCGATGGGATCTTTTCCCTGAACAACCAGTTGTTGCCAAAAAACGATCTGGCCACCCTGATCGAAGCGCTGCAACGTGAGTCGGCTGGCGACACCAGTCTGCCGCTGTCCATCAGCGCCGATGGCAAGACCCCTCATCAGTCGGTCATCACTGCGATGGATGCTGCCGGTAAGCTGGGTTTCAGTCACCTGCGCATGACTACTGTCGAGGCCACACAGGCTAACTGATGGCATTCACCGACCGTTTGCTTGACGCCTGGTACAACGGCCATCCTGCGCTGGCGCTGCTGCGTCCTCTCGAAAGCCTATATCGCCGGGTAGTTGACGGCAAGCGTGCGCGCTTTGTCGCGGGCGAGGGCGATATCTATCGCGCGCCGGTGCCGGTCATTGTGGTTGGAAACATTACGGTCGGCGGCACTGGCAAGACGCCGCTCATTCTCTGGATGATCAGGCATTGTCAGCAGCGTGGTCTGCGGGTCGGCGTGGTCAGTCGGGGGTACGGTGCCAAACCGCCGAGCCTGCCTTGGCGAGTTCTGCCCGAGCACAAGGCCAGTGAAGTCGGTGACGAGCCGCTGCTGATCGTTCAGCGTTGCGGTGTTCCGCTGATGATCGACCCGGACCGCAGTCGCGCCGTCCGGGCGTTGCTGGCTGCTGAACCGCTGGATCTGATTCTTTCCGACGATGGTCTGCAGCACTACCGGCTGGCCCGTGATCTGGAGCTGGTATTGATTGATGCCGCACGCGGCCTGGGTAATCGGCGCTGTCTGCCGGCCGGGCCGTTGCGCGAGCCTGCCGAACGGCTGAACAGTGTCGATGCGGTGCTTTATAACGGTGCCCGGTCAGATCGCGAGGATGGCTATGCCTTCACGCTCAAGCCTGCCGCACTGATCAACCTGCGCAGTGGCGAACGTCGGCCAGTTGACCATTTTCCACCCGGCCAGGCTGTGCACGCGGTCGCCGGAATCGGCAATCCGCAACGTTTCTTCAATACCCTCGAAGGATTACACTGGCAGCCTGTGCAGCACCCTTTCGCTGACCACGCTGTCTATAGCGCACAGGCGCTGACCTTCACGCCATCCCTGCCGCTTGTGATGACCGAGAAAGATGCGGTGAAATGCCGTGCTTTCGCGGCAGATGACTGGTGGTATCTGGCGGTGGATGCGGTGCCTTCCGACGCGTTTGTCAGTTGGTTCGATGAACAGCTGTCACGTCTTTCCCCATGATTGCTTCAGGATCTCCTATGGACACCAAATTACTCGATATCCTTGCCTGCCCGATCTGCAAAGGTCCGTTGAAGCTCAGCGCGGACAAGACCGAGCTGATCAGCAAGGGCGCAGGTCTGGCCTATCCGGTTCGTGACGGCATCCCGGTGATGCTTGAAAGCGAAGCGCGCACACTGACTGCCGATGAGCGTCTGGAAAAATGACCACCGATTTCACCGTCGTAATTCCTGCGCGTTACGGATCCAGCCGTTTTCCGGGCAAGCCGCTGAAAGTCATTGCGGGCAAGCCGATGGTCCAGCTCGTCTGGGAGCAGGCCCGCAAGAGCAGCGCACAGCGCGTGGTGGTTGCTACCGACGACGTGCGAATCTTCGAAGCCTGTCAGGCGTTCGGCGCTGAAGTGCTGATGACCCGCGATGACCATAATTCCGGCACTGACCGCCTGGCTGAAGTTGCTGCGCAACTGGGTCTGACGGCGGATGCGATCGTGGTCAACGTCCAGGGCGACGAGCCTATGATTCCGCCAGCGGTAATCGATCAGGTGGCCAGCAATCTGGCTGCACATCCTGAAGCCGGTATTTCGACGCTGGCCGAGCCGATCGACGATGTGGCAGCGTTGTTCAATCCGAACGTGGTCAAGGTGTCTTCGGACATCAATGGCCTGGCGCTGACGTTCAGTCGCGCTCCGTTGCCGTGGGCGCGCGATGCACTGGCCGCCAACCGCGACGAGTTGCCCGCGGGCGTGCCTTTCCGCCGTCATATCGGTATCTACGCCTATCGCGCCGGCTTCCTGCATGACTTCGTCAGCTGGGGGCCGTGCATGCTCGAGAACACTGAGAACCTTGAGCAACTGCGTGCGCTGTGGAATGGTGTGCGCATCCATGTCGCCGATGCCCGCGAGGCGCCGCCTGCCGGTGTTGACACCCCCGAAGACCTTGAGCGCGTCAGACGCCTGCTGGAGGTTTGATGTCGGTTCTCCAGTCGTTCGGGAAAGCGGTCCAATGACCCTGCAAGTGCAGTCAGCCGTTTCGCTCAAGCCCTTCAACACCTTTGGCGTTGATGTTCAGGCAAAACTCTTTGCCGAGGCGCACAGCGACGATGATGTACGGGAGGCCCTTGCCTATTCGGCCGAGCACGACGTGCCGCTGCTGGTCGTTGGTGGTGGCAGTAACCTGCTGCTCAGCGGTGACATTCCTGCATTGGTATTGCGCATGGCCAGTCGCGGCATTCGTATCGTGCGTGAGGACTGCGCTGAAGCCATTGTCGAGGCGGAGGCGGGCGAACCGTGGCATCCCTTCGTCCAGGCCAGTTTGAAGATGGGGCTTTCCGGGCTTGAAAATCTGAGTCTGATTCCGGGTACGGTTGGCGCAGCGCCGATGCAGAACATCGGAGCCTACGGCGTCGAGATCAAGGACGTGTTTCATGGTCTGACTGCGCTGGACCGGGAAACTGGCGAGCTACGTGAGTTCTCGCTGGAAGACTGTGCATTCGATTATCGCGACAGCGTGTTCAAGCATGAAGTAGGTCGCTGGCTGATCCTGCGTGTGCGCTTCAGGCTCACGTGGGAATCGAAACTGCATCTGGAATACGGTCCGGTTCGTCAACGTCTGGACGAGATGGGTGTGAAGCAGCCGACGCCTTTTGATGTCAGCCGGGCGATCTGTTCGATTCGCAGTGAAAAACTGCCGGACCCTGCGGTGTTAGGCAACGCAGGCAGTTTCTTCAAGAACCCGGTTGTGTCCGCCGAATCCTTCGCTGCGATCAGGCATGAGCATCCGGGCGTGGTCGGTTACCCACAGGCCGATACCCGAGTGAAGCTGGCAGCCGGCTGGTTGATCGAGCAGGCAGGGTGGAAGGGCTTTCGTGACGGCGATGCGGGCGTGCATGCGCTTCAGTCGCTGGTGCTGGTCAATTACGGACAGGCAACTGGTCTGCAGCTGTTGAGTCTGGCACGTCGCATTCAGGCTGACATTGCAGAGCGGTTCAATGTCGAGCTGGAGATGGAGCCGAATCTGTACTGAGCTTCGTTCCTGAAGTCAGCAGGTGATCAGGCCAGTCGTTAATCCACTCAAATCGCAGGCATAAAAAAGCCCTGCCTGTTTACACAGGCAGGGCTTTTTCATGGGCCGGGTTTAGACGAGGGGTTTAGGCTCGGTTTCTTTCTCGGCATGTTGCTGCTCGGCATGTTCCTCGGTGCTCAGCGCAGGCTGGACCGATTCTGCTTCAGCGACAACAGGTGCAGGCTCCGAAGCAACCGGTGCAGCAGAGGCGGCCTGTTCGGCTTCCTTCTGACGGCGGGCTTCTTCTTCGCGCTTGCGGCGACGAACTTCACGAGGATCGTTCGGCGCGCGACCCGTGCTGCTGACCGGCAGGGCCGGTGCTTCAACAGCTGCTGGTTCCTGAGCTTCCTGCACGGCGGGTGCTTCTTCAACAGCCGGTGCCTGAGGTGCGAAGTAAGGAGCAGGCTCTTCCTTCACGAACGCAGGCTCTGCAACAGTAGCGGGTGCAGGTGTCGGCAGTTCCGAGGATTCAGTGGCTGGCACTTCTTCCTGAGCCTTGGCTTCGACCGGAGCTTGTGGCTCTGGTGTTGGCTCAGGCGTTGGCGTGAACGGTACGACGCGCTCTGCATGAGGGGCTTCGAACAGCTCGGTCTGCGCAGCGATGGCTGGCACTTCGGTCACTGTAGGTTGAACCTCGACTTCAGGCGCTGCTTCGGCCTTCGGTGTTTCGTCGGCAACTGGCGCTTCAACAGCAGGCTGCTCAACGGTCGGCTCTGCGGCTACCGGCGCTTGCTCGGTCGGGGCTTCAACAACGGTTGCGTCGACAGCTGGCGTTTCGACAGTGGCTGCTGGCTCTGCAGCGTCAGCCACAGGTGCCTCAACAATGCTGTTGGCACGTTCGGCCTGCTCGTGGGCCTGAGCCTCGGCAGGAGCGCTCATCACCGTGCCTGCAACGGCAGCAGCAGTAACGGCCAGACCGGCAGCGGCATCGGAGCCTTGCTCTTCTTCGTTGCCGTTCTCTTCCGAGCCTTCGATCACATTACCGTTGGCATCACGCTGACGCTCACGACGGTTGCTGCGGCGACGCTGACCACGGGAGCGGCGACGAGGGCGTTCGCCTTCGTTGCTGTCCTGGCTGTCATCATGAGCCTGTTCTTCGTTCAGCAGCACTTCTTCTTCGCTGGCCTCGACAACGGCCTGCTCGGTACGTGGCTGACGCTCTTCACGCGGTGCACGAGGCTGGCGTTCTTCACGTGGGGCGCGTTCAGGGCGCTCTTCACGGGCAATGTTGACGGCCGGTGCGGCCGCATCCAGCGGCTCACGCAGTTCGCGGACCGGACGCTCTTCACGACCTTCGCGAGGCTTGCGCTCACGTGAGGTGCGGGCCGGACGCTCTTCGCGGGCGGTCGTGGTCGGTGCTGCGTCATCACGGGCTTCGCGTGGGGCGCGGTCTTCACGAGGTGCGCGTTCTTCGCGTGGGGCACGTTCTTCACGAGGAGCACGCTCTTCGCGAGGGGCGCGTTCTGCACGCTCTTCACGTGGAGCGCGTTCTTCACGAGGCTTGCGCTCTTCGTCGCGACGATTGTTGCGGCCACGGCTCTGCTGACGGCCGTTACGACGCTCTTCGTTGCGGGCAGGGCGCTCGGTTGCAGCCGGTTTTTCGACCACTACCGGTGCGGCTGGCTCTTCCTTGGTTGCGAACAGGCTGACCAGAGATTTCACCAGACCCTTGAACAGGCTTGGCTCTGGAAGGGCAGGCGCTGGCGCTGCGGCAACGGCTTCCACAGGAACCGGGGCGTTGGCCCGGGCTGGAGCGGTCTTGACGGCTGCTTCCTGGCGAACCAGGGTGCGGGTCGCGGCAGCCAGCGGAGCGATTTCTTCCACTTCGGCAGCGGCAGCAGCGATCTCGTAGCTGGACTGGTTGTTGTGGGCTTCCGGGCTGTCATCACGCAGACGCTGAACTTCGAAGTGCGGCGTTTCGAGGTGATCGTTCGGCAGAATGATGATGCGGGCGCGGGTACGCAGTTCGATCTTGGTGATCGAGTTGCGCTTCTCGTTGAGCAGGAACGCTGCGACCGGGATCGGCACCTGGGCGCGTACTTCGGCAGTACGGTCTTTCAGGGCTTCTTCTTCGATCAGGCGCAGGATGGCCAGCGACAGCGACTCGACATCACGGATGATGCCGGTGCCGTTGCAGCGCGGGCAGACGATGCCGCTGCTTTCGCCAAGCGATGGACGCAGGCGCTGACGGGACATTTCCAACAGGCCGAAACGCGAGATACGACCGACCTGAACGCGGGCACGGTCGGCTTCCAGGCTTTCACGGACCTTCTCTTCCACGGCGCGCTGGTTCTTGGCCGGGGTCATGTCGATGAAGTCGATGACGATCAGGCCGCCGATGTCACGCAGGCGCAACTGACGGGCGATTTCTTCAGCCGCTTCGAGGTTGGTCTGCAGCGCGGTTTCTTCGATGTCGCTGCCTTTGGTGGCGCGCGCCGAGTTGATGTCGATGGACACCAGGGCTTCGGTCGGATCGATGACGATGGAGCCGCCGGAAGGCAGTTCGACGACGCGCTGGAAGGCGGTCTCGATCTGGCTTTCGATCTGGAAACGGTTGAACAGTGGAACGCTGTCTTCGTACAGCTTGATCTTGCTGGCGTACTGCGGCATCACCTGACGGATGAAGGTCAGGGCTTCTTCCTGGGCTTCGACGCTGTCGATGAGAACTTCACCGATGTCCTGGCGCAGGTAGTCGCGGATGGCGCGGATGATGACGTTGCTTTCCTGGTAGATCAGGAACGGCGCGGAGCGATCCAGGGACGCTTCCTTGATGGCGGTCCACAACTGCAACAGGTAGTCGAGGTCCCACTGCATCTCTTCGCTGCTGCGACCCAGGCCTGCGGTACGAACGATCAGGCCCATGTCGGCAGGAGCGATCAGACCGTTGAGTGCTTCACGCAGTTCGTTGCGCTCTTCGCCTTCGATACGGCGCGAAATGCCACCGGCACGCGGGTTGTTCGGCATCAGGACCAGATAACGGCCCGCCAGGCTGATGAAGGTGGTCAGGGCTGCGCCCTTGTTGCCACGCTCTTCTTTCTCGACCTGAACGATGACTTCCTGGCCTTCGCTCAGGACGTCCTTGATGTTGACGCGGCCTTCAGGGGCTTTCTTGAAGTACTCGCGGGAGATTTCCTTGAGGGGCAGGAAGCCGTGGCGCTCAGAGCCGAAATCGACAAAGGCAGCCTCGAGGCTGGGTTCGATACGAGTGATCCGGCCTTTATAGATGTTGGCCTTCTTCTGCTCGCGTGCACCTGACTCGATGTCCAGGTCGTAGAGGCGCTGGCCGTCTACCAGTGCAACACGCAACTCTTCGGGTTGAGTCGCGTTAATCAGCATTCTTTTCATGTAGTACCGTCGGTTTCCGGGCTGCCGGAAACGGCGTTCGGCACACACGACTTCTCACGGTCGGTGTCAGGGCACGTCAAGAGTGGTTGGACACTCCAGTGTCTAGCGATTTTCCTGCCCGGAATGGGGCAGGGCGTCGCGACGACGTTTCCTGCTTGCTGTGGTGACCTAGGACACCCTTTCAGCAAAAGCTTTGTCAGGAGGAGGAATCGACCATCGGTAGCGGACGAGATGAAGCGTCTAGAACAAGCCTTTTGCTACACAGTCCGATGGTTGTGCGTCTCCACCCTACACGTAT
The DNA here is from genome assembly GCF_030209155.1 of Pseudomonas sp. fls2-241-TYG-175. Classification (NCBI taxonomy): domain Bacteria; kingdom Pseudomonadati; phylum Pseudomonadota; class Gammaproteobacteria; order Pseudomonadales; family Pseudomonadaceae; genus Pseudomonas; species Pseudomonas sp. fls2-241-TYG-175. Next base: position 18,487 of record NZ_JARVSO010000049.1, read on the forward strand.
CCCTGATAATTCGGGTGCTGCCGCGCGCAGAATCCGCAGCGGGTTGGCATTTACCGCGATCTTCGATAGGGAAGGTCGCGCATCATGGCTTTAGGCGTTGTTCCCGAAGCATTCGCTCGTAGCGTCTGGAAGCGACTGCACCTTGTGAACTGGCCGTGAATTATTAGCACTGAAGGCGAGCTGTCTGCTCAGCGATCTGGCGTGTTTCCGGCCTCATGTCACCCGCGCTTGTTACGTTTCCAGCATGCTGCGTTGTCACCGAAAGCCCCGTAGGACGGCCTCACGTCCTCGTGAATTGCGTTGGTCAGGGTCGGCTGTCAACCGTTTGTCCGCTGTCCGGCCGCTTTTGGCGGCGTTCGCGACTATAGCAGCAATCATTAAGTGCTTCAAATCCATAAAAAATTGTTATGATTTGCGCCATGACAAATATTGCCCCTCCAACCCCCGGCGTCCAGCTGGTAGAGGTTGCGCCGGAACTTGCCGGTCAACGCATCGATAATTTTCTGATCACTTATCTCAAGGGTGTGCCCAAGACCTTGATTTACCGCATTTTGCGCAAAGGCGAAGTGCGTGTGAACAAGGGGCGGATCAAGCCCGAGTACAAGTTGCAGGCAGGAGATATCGTCCGCATTCCCCCCGTGCGCGTGCCTGAGCGCGACGAGCCCGTGCCTGTTGCGCAGGCGTTGTTGCAGCGTCTGGAAGCGGCCATTGTCTACGAAGACAAGGCGCTCATCGTGCTCAACAAGCCGGCCGGTATTGCCGTGCATGGCGGCAGTGGTCTGAGCTTCGGTGTCATCGAAGCGTTCCGCCAGTTGCGTCCGGACGCCAAGGAGCTTGAGCTGGTCCACCGTCTGGATCGCGACACCTCCGGTCTGCTGATGATCGCCAAGAAGCGCAGCATGTTGCGTCACCTGCACGAGGCCTTGCGTGGCGACGGCGTGGACAAGCGCTACATGGCGCTGGTGCGTGGCAACTGGGCAACGTCCATCAAGCAGGTCCGTGCACCGTTGCTCAAGAGCAATCTGCGTTCCGGCGAGCGGATGGTCGAGGTCAACGAAGAGGGCAAGGAAGCGCTGACGATTTTCAAGGTGCTGCGTCGTTTCGGTGATTTTGCCACGATGGTCGAGGCCAAACCGGTAACCGGTCGAACCCACCAGATTCGTGTTCACACGCTGCATGCCGGTCACGCGATTGCCGGTGATACCAAATACGGCGACGAGGATTTCAGTCGTGAAATCCGCGATCTGGGTGGCAAGCGTCTGTTTCTGCACGCTTACATGCTGACCGTGCCGATGCCGGACGGCGACAAGCTTACCTTGCAGGCACCGGTAGACGAGATGTGGGCCAAGACAGTGGAGCGTTTGAGTGCGCCACTATGATCTGCTGATTTTCGACTGGGATGGCACGCTGGCAGATTCAATCGGACGCATTATTGAGTCCATGCGCACTGCCGCGATCGGTGGCGGTATGGAAGGGCGCGATGATGAGTCCATAAAGGGCATCATCGGTCTGGGTTTGCCCGAGGCAATCCGCACGCTCTATCCGTCGATCACGGCAAACGACCTGATCGACTTCCGCCAACGCTACGCCGACTGTTATATGGCGATGGATAACGTGCCTTCTCGATTATTCGAAGGTGTATCGGAGTCCATTCAGGCGTTTCGCGACGAGGGTTACCGTCTCGCGGTCGCTACGGGCAAGGCGCGTCGCGGGCTGGATCGCGTATTGAAGGCCAATGCCTGGCTGGATTTTTTCGATATCACCCGGGCTGCCGACGAAACGGCGAGCAAGCCCGATCCGTTGATGCTGCACGAGATCATGGCGCATTGTGATGTTGCGCCCGAGCGTTCGCTGATGATCGGGGACTCGTCCTTCGATCTGCAGATGGCACGCAATGCGGGTATGGATTCGGTGGCGGTGGGGTATGGTGCGCAATCGCTGGATTCGTTGCGTGCGTATGAGCCTCGTCTGGCCATCGAGCATTTTTCCGAACTGCGCACCTGGTTGAATCGGCGCAGCGTTTAATCATCGTTCCGGAGCAAGTTGAGCATGTCTGACGAATGGAAAGCGCCTGCCTCCCAGAGGGCGGATGGGCCTGTTGAAGACAGGGAAGAGGCGAAAAGCTGGAAGTTGCTGGAAAAAACCTTGTTGGCCAGTGTCCAGGAGCAGCGGCGTGCGCGTCGCTGGGGGATCTTTTTCAAGCTGCTGACCTTTGTGGTGCTGTTTACAGTGCTGATCGTTCCGATGCTGGACCTGAGCGGTGGTGCATCACGGCGCGCCAGTCACACGGCTGTGGTCGATGTGCAGGGCATGATCGCCGACAAGGAGCCTGCCAGCGCCGACAACATCATTACCGGGTTGCGTGCTGCGTTCGAGGATGCCAAGACCAAGGGCGTCATCCTGAATATCAACAGCCCTGGCGGCAGTCCGGTGCAGTCCGGTTATGTGTACGACGAGATTCGTCGCCTGCGCGCGCAGAAGCCTGACATCAAGGTCTATGCCGTGATCAGTGATCTGGGCGCCTCGGGTGCCTATTACATCGCCAGTGCTGCCGATCAGATCTACGCCGACAAGGCCAGTCTGGTGGGTTCCATTGGTGTCACGGCAGCCGGTTTCGGCTTCGTTGGCGTGATGGAAAAGCTGGGTGTCGATCGTCGGACCTACACGTCCGGCGAGCACAAGGCCTTCCTTGATCCGTTCCAGCCGCAGAAAGCGGACGAAACGCAGTTCTGGCAGGGTGTGCTGGACACGACGCACCGGCAGTTCATTGCCAGCGTCAAGCAGGGTCGTGGCGAGCGCCTGAAGGATAAGGATCACCCGGAGTTGTTCTCCGGGCTGGTCTGGACTGGCGAGCAGGCGGTTCCGCTGGGTCTGGTGGACGGTCTGGGCAGCGCGGCTTATGTGGCGCGTGAGGTGATCGGCGAGAAAGACATGGTCGATTACACCGTTGAAGAGTCGCCTTTTGACCGTTTCTCCAAAAAGCTGGGCACCAGCATTGCCGAGCGGCTTGCGATGCTGGCGGGCTTCAATGGTCCGACACTGCGTTGAGCGCACGCCGGATATGAAAAGACCCGACAGCTGTCGGGTTTTTTCATGGTGGGTCAGGGGATGGAGATCCCTTCCTTTATTAGCATGTCCACCAGACGGATCAGCGGCAGGCCGATCAGGCTGGTGGCGTCAGTGCCTTCGGTGCTGCGGAACAGGCTCACGCCCAGGCCCTCGGCCTTGAAGCTGCCTGCGCAATCGAAAGGCTGCTCTGCGTGCAGGTAGCGCTCGATGCTTGCGGTGTCGAGGTCGCGCATGTGCACGGTAAAGGGAACGCAGTCCACCTGGCAGACGCCGGTCCGGCTGTTGAGCAGGGCCAGGCCGGTCAGGAAGGTCACGCGTTTGCCGCTGGCAGCCGACAGTTGTTCCAGCGCGCCTTCGAACGTGTGGGGCTTGCCGAGTATCCGGTCGCCGAGCACGGCTACCTGATCCGAACCTATTATCAGATGGTCGCAATGTTCGCTGGCAAGCGCCTGCGCCTTATTCTGTGCAAGGCGCAGTACGAGCTCCAGACCGGGTTCGCCGGGGCGTCTGCTTTCGTCGACATCGGGTGATTTGCAGGTGAACGGCAGGCGCAGTCGGGCCAGCAGTTCGCGACGGTAGACCGAGCTGGAAGCTAGAAGCAGGGAAGGCATGCGATTCTCCGTGAACTGAGCGCAGATTCTAATGATCCATAAGAGATGCGAACAGACCTGAATTTCCTTTGACATGCCAAGGGGGCATCCCTAGAATGCTGCGCCTATGTTGAATGACCCGATTCCACCTCACGTTGACCCGCGCAAATTGGCTGATCGCGGCACTACCCTTCAGGGTGAAGTGCTGCTGGCCGATTTGGAGAGACTCTGCGACCCGCTTGCCGACAATGTCGGTACGGTGCAGGCCAAATTCATTTTCGAGCGTGACGAACGCCGTTCGGTGGTTATCCACAGTGCGATAGACGTCTCGGTCAAGATGGTTTGCCAGCGTTGTCTTGAGCTGGTCACCCTGCCGATCCACAGCGAGTGCAGTTACGCTGTGGTGAAGGAGGGTGCGAATACCCAGTCGTTACCGAAAGGTTATGACGTGCTGGAACTGGGCGAAGATCCTTTGGATCTGCTGGCACTGATCGAGGAGGAGCTTTTGCTCGCCTTGCCCATCGTGCCTGCTCATCATCCGGAAGAATGCCAGCAACCGGCGGGTCTCGATGAGCCCGAACCGAGCGTGGACGAGGTGACACGGTCCAACCCGTTCAGTGTATTGGCGCAGTTAAAGCGTGACCCAAACGTTTAGGAGTTAATCAATTATGGCTGTTCAGCAGAACAAAAAATCCCGCTCTGCCCGTGACATGCGTCGTTCGCACGACGCTCTTGAGGCAAGCACTCTGTCGGTAGAAAAGACCACTGGTGAAATTCACCTGCGTCACCACGTATCGCCAGAAGGCGTATACCGTGGTCGTAAAGTGATCGACAAGGGCGCTGACGAGTAATTTCTTGTCCGCTCCGATCATTGCGATCGACGCAATGGGCGGGGACTTCGGTCCCCGCAACATTGTTAAGGCAAGCCTCGCGTGCCTGACTGCTACGCCCTCGCTTCATCTGGCCCTTGTCGGCCAAACACCCCTTATTGAAGAACTGATTGCCCGCCATTCCGGTGTAGATCGCTCGCGCCTGCAAATCGTCAATGCCAGCGAAGTCGTTGCGATGGACGAGCGTCCGTCACAGGCACTGCGTGGCAAACCTGACTCGTCGATGCGTGTTGCGCTTGAGCTGGTCGCCAGTGGCAAGGCCCAGGCATGCGTCAGTGCGGGCAATACGGGAGCCCTGATGGCGCTGTCACGTTTCGTGCTCAAGACGTTGCCGGGTATTGACCGCCCGGCGATGATTGCCGCCATCCCGACACGCACAGGCTATTGTCAGTTGCTGGATCTGGGCGCCAACGTCGATTGCAGTGCCGAGGCGCTGTATCAGTTCGCGGTCATGGGCTCCGTGATGGCCGAGACGCTGGGGGTCGCAAGACCGAAAGTGGCGTTGCTGAATGTCGGCACCGAAGACATCAAGGGCAATCAGCAGGTCAAGCAGGCGGCAGCCCTGCTGCAGGCGGCGCCGGGTCTCAATTACATCGGCTATGTGGAAGGTGACGGCTTGTACAGGGGCGAGGCTGATGTGGTGGTGTGCGACGGTTTTGTCGGAAATGTCCTGCTCAAGTCCAGCGAAGGCCTGGCGGCAATGATCGCCGCCCGGATCGAGATGCTGTTCAAGCGCAATCTGTTGACCCGTGCGGTAGGCGGTCTGGCGTTGCCGATGTTGAAGCGTCTGCAGGCTGATCTGGCACCGGCCCGCCATAATGGCGCGAGTCTGCTGGGTCTGCAGGGTATCGTTGTGAAAAGTCACGGCTCGGCAAGCGTTCAAGGCTTCCAGAGTGCGATTCAGCGCGCGTTGATCGAGACTCGGGAGAATCAGCCGGAGCGCCTACGCGGGCGGCTCGAAGCGATGCTGCAGAACGGCCAGTCGTGAAAATGTGACGCATCCGACTGCTCGGTCATCCAAACCGGCAGTCGGGTAAATTTGAACACCCATGTTTGAATACACGTGTTCGGTTCGTCCGAATGCCTATTTCAGCCACAACACTTCAGAGGCTTGTTAAATGTCTGCATCCCTCGCATTCGTATTTCCGGGTCAAGGATCGCAATCGCTGGGCATGCTTGCCGGGCTGGCTGAGCAGCATCCATTGATCCACGATACTTTTGGACAGGCGTCCGACGCGCTGGGCTATGACCTGTGGGCGCTGACCCAGAGCGGTCCTGCCGAATTGCTCAATCAGACTGACAAGACCCAACCTGCCATCCTGACCGCCTCGGTTGCGCTGTGGCATGTCTGGCTGGCTGAAGGCGGCGCTGTTCCTGCATTTGTTGCAGGTCACAGCCTGGGTGAATACAGCGCTCTGGTCGCTGCGCAGAGCCTGAGCCTGGAAGACGCGGTCAGACTCGTCGAGCGCCGTGGTCAGTTGATGCAGGAAGCCGTTCCGGCCGGTCAGGGCGGCATGGCCGCAATTCTGGGTCTGGACGACGCCGATGTCATCGCTGCCTGTGCCGAAGCGGCTCAGGGTGAAGTGGTCAGCGCAGTGAACTTCAACTCGCCGGGTCAGGTGGTCATCGCCGGTTCTGCCGAGGCCGTCAAGCGTGCGATGGAGCTGTGCAAGGCGCGGGGTGCCAAGCGCGCTCTGCCATTGCCGGTCAGCGTTCCTTCGCACTGCGAGCTGATGCGCCCGGCTGCCGAGCGTTTCGCCGAATCCGTTGAAGCCATCGAGTGGCAGGCGCCGGAAATCGCTCTGGTGCAGAATGTCAGCGCCAGCGCAGTCAGTGATCTGGCGACGCTCAAGCGCGACCTGCTCGAACAGTTGTACAAGCCTGTGCGCTGGGTGGAATCCATCCAGTGTCTGGCAAGCCGTGGGGCTACCCAGCTGGTGGAATGTGGGCCGGGCAAGGTGCTTGCCGGTCTGAACAAGCGTTGCGCCGAGGGCGTGACTACTTACAACCTGGATACCCCAGACGCCTTTGCCGCCGCGCGTGCGGCACTGGTCTGATTAGGAGAAGCCTGCATGAGCCTGCAAGGTAAAGTTGCACTGGTGACCGGTGCCAGTCGTGGTATTGGTCAAGCTATCGCCCTGGAGTTGGGCCGCAATGGTGCTGTGGTCGTGGGTACCGCGACGTCCGAGTCCGGTGCCGAGCGTATCAGCGCGGCATTCAAGGAAGCCGGCATCGAAGGTTTCGGCCTGATGCTGGATGTGTGCAGCGCCGAATCCGTCGATTCCGCGCTGTCGACCATTCAGGCGCGCGTTGGCGCACCGTTGATCCTCGTCAATAACGCTGGCATCACACGTGACAATCTGATGATGCGCATGAAAGATGACGAATGGTACGACGTGGTCAATACCAACCTGAACAGCCTGTTCCGGCTTTCCAAGGGTGTTTTGCGCGGTATGACCAAGGCTCGCTGGGGCCGTATCATCAGCATCGGCTCCGTAGTGGGTGCCATGGGCAACGCCGGTCAAGTAAACTATGCTTCCGCGAAGGCAGGGCTGGAAGGTTTCAGCCGTGCTCTTGCCCGTGAAGTGGGTTCGCGTGCAGTGACCGTGAACTCGGTGGCGCCAGGTTTCATTGATACCGACATGACGCGTGAATTGCCTGAAGCACAGCGTGAAGCGTTGCTGACCCAGATTCCTCTGGGCCGTCTGGGACAGGCGCAGGAAATCGCCAATGTGGTGTCTTTCCTCGCTTCCGAGGGCGCAGGCTACGTGACCGGGGCGACAATCCCGGTCAACGGCGGCATGTACATGAGCTGAATGTGACGATCTGTTTCAAAAAAATGTCATAAGATCTGTCTAAAATCCGTTATAAAGCTGCAATCTATAAATGGGCAGAAGGGCGATGGGGCAAAGGCGGAGAGCGTTACGCTTGAAAAACGTAAAACCTCTTCTATACACTTACCCTCTGGCCAGATGCCTGAATATTTCCACTAGGAGTTAAAACTAGGTATGAGCACCATCGAAGAGCGCGTCAAGAAAATCGTTGCCGAGCAACTTGGCGTCAAGGAAGAAGAGGTTGTCAACACTGCTTCTTTCGTTGAAGACCTGGGCGCTGACTCCCTGGACACCGTTGAGCTGGTAATGGCTCTGGAAGAGGAATTCGAGACCGAAATCCCTGACGAAGAAGCGGAAAAGATCACTACCGTTCAAGCTGCTATCGATTACGTCAACAGCCACCAGGCTTAAGATTCGTAATCGCTGCTTGCTGCACGGGAAAACCGCACTGCTTTAAACGGCGTGCGGTTTTTTCTTTAAAAAACGTTGTGATGTTCCGTTAACAAGAGAGAAGGAGAGTCCTGTGTCGCGTAGACGCGTCGTGGTCACCGGGATGGGCATGCTCACGCCACTGGGTAATGATGTGCCCAGCAGTTGGCAAGGCATTCTGGCGGGCCGCAGTGGCATTGGCCTTATCGAGCACACGGATCTGTCTGCCTTCACCACCCGTTTCGGCGGTTCGGTCAAGGGATTCAACGTGGAAGAATACCTGGCACCCAAAGAGGCGCGCCGGCTCGATCTCTTCATTCAGTACGGACTTGCGGCCAGCTTTCAGGCTGTGCGCAATGCGGGTCTTGAAGTCACCGACGCAAATCGCGAGCGCATCGGCGTTGCCATGGGTTCGGGGATCGGTGGTCTGACCAACATCGAGAACAGCAGTCGTCTGCTGCACGATCAGGGGCCGGGGCGGATTTCTCCGTTTTTTGTACCGGGCTCGATCATCAACATGATTTCCGGTTTCCTGTCCATCCATCTGGGCGCACAGGGACCCAATTACGCCATCGCGACCGCCTGCACCACGGCGACTCACTGCATTGGCATGGCGGCACGCAACATTGCCTACGACGAAGCTGACGTCATGATTGCAGGTGGCGCCGAAATGGCAGCCTGTGGTCTTGGTCTGGGCGGCTTCGGTGCGGCGCGTGCGCTGTCGACCCGCAATGACGATCCGGCCCGTGCCAGTCGTCCGTGGGACAAGGGCCGTGATGGCTTCGTCCTGTCCGACGGTGCCGGTGCGATGGTTCTCGAAGAACTCGAGCACGCCAAGGCACGTGGCGCAACCATCTACGCCGAGCTGGTCGGTTTCGGCATGAGCGGTGATGCGTTCCACATGACTTCACCGCCGGACGACGGCGCCGGTGCTGCACGCTGCGTGGTCAATGCCTTGCGCGACGCCAAGGTCAACCCCGAGCAAGTGCACTACATCAATGCTCATGGTACCTCGACGCCTGCTGGTGACCTGGCCGAAGCGTCCGCGATCAAGAGTGTGTTCGGCGACCATGCCTACAAGCTTGCGGTCAGCTCCACCAAGTCGATGACAGGCCACCTTCTGGGTGCTGCCGGTGCTGTCGAAGCCATCTTCAGTGTGCTGGCGCTGGTTGATCAGGTCGCGCCGCCGACCATCAACCTGGACGAGCCGAGCGAAGGCTGTGATCTGGACTTCGTGCCTCATGAAGCACGTCGGATGCCGATCGACGTCGTTCTGTCGAACTCCTTCGGGTTTGGCGGCACCAATGGCTCGCTGGTGTTCCGCCGGTTTACCGAGTAATGCTCAGTTGGATCGACGGCTGCCTGGCCGACTCTGTGTCCCTCAAGGACAGGGGGCTGGCCTACGGCGACGGGGTTTTTGAAACCGTCGCAGTGAAATCAGGGCAACCGCTGCTGTTCGAACGCCATTTGCAGCGCCTTGAAACAGCCTGTCAGCGCCTGTCGATTCCGATTGATCAGGCGCTGGTTCGTTCCGAGATGACCCGCTTCGCTGCCCAGCTTGGCGAGGGCGTCATGAAGCTGATCCTGACCCGTGGCGACAGCCAGCGCGGGTATGGTCCCGCTCCGGACTCTCGCTCGCGTCGAATCCTGCAGGGTGGTCCTTCACCCTTGTACCCGGCATCCCATGCCGAGCAGGGCGTACGCCTGTTTCCCTGCAAGACCCGTCTGGCTGAACAGCCGTTGTTGGCGGGTCTCAAGCACCTGAATCGTCTGGAGCAGGTCCTCGCACGTTCGGAGTGGCAGGATAGCGAGCATGCCGAAGGGTTGATGTGCGATACCTCGGGTCGTCTGATCGAAGGCGTGTACAGCAATGTGTTCCTGGTCTCGAAGGGACGCCTGTTGACCGCGGACCTGACCCGGTGCGGCGTGGCCGGCGTGATGCGTGCCGAATTGCTGCATCAGGCACCAATGCTGGGTATCGATGTCGATATCCGGGATCTGAGCGCATCCGATCTTGCGCAGGCGGACGAAGTCTTTCTGTGCAACAGCGTCTATGGCATCTGGCCGGTCCGCGCCTTTGAACACCTCGGCTGGCCGGTTGGCCCGCTCACCCGTAAACTGCAAGGCATCGCTTGCAGCCTTCTGGATATCTGATACGTGATCCGAAAAATATTGGTGTTGCTGGAAACCGCACTCGTCCTGGCAGGCCTGGCGCTGGGTTTCGCGTTCTGGCAGCAGTATCAGGCGCTGCACCAGCCTCTTGAGATTACTCAGGAACAACTGTTGGACGTGCCGGCCGGTTCGACACCCACCGGCGTTCTCAATCGCCTGCAGACCGAGGGCGTCATCAAGGATGCCTTCTGGCTGCGTCTGTACTGGCGCTTCAATCTGTCCGGTCAGGCGCTGCACAGTGGTGAATACCGCATGGTGCCGGGGATGGACGTCGATGCCTTGTTCGGCGTCTGGAAGCGCAAGGAAGTGGTGCAATACAGCCTGACGCTGGTCGAAGGCTGGAATTTCCGGCAGGTCCGCGCGGCGCTGGCCAAGCAGGCCAAGCTTGATCAGACGCTGGCGGGCCTCAGCGATGCCGAACTGATGACGAAAATCGGCCATCCGGACGTATTTCCCGAAGGGCGCTTCTTTCCGGACACCTACCGCTATGTTCGCGGCATGACCGATGCCGAAGTGCTCAAGCAGGCCTATGCCCGTCTGGAAGAGGTACTGGACGAGGAATGGGCAGCGAGAGCGGCCGACGCGCCCTATGCCGATCCGTATCAGGCGCTGATCATGGCGTCGCTGGTCGAGAAGGAAACCGGTGTGCCTCAGGAGCGCGGGCAGATTGCCGGCGTATTCGTACGCCGCCTGAAGCTGGGCATGCAGTTGCAGACCGATCCGACCGTGATCTACGGCATGGGCGAGCGTTACAACGGCAAACTGACCCGGGCCGACCTCAAGCAGGCCACGCCCTACAATACCTACGTGATTGCCGGGATGCCGCCAACGCCCATTTCGCTGGTAGGGCGCGAAGCGATTCATGCTGCGCTCAATCCGGTATCGGGCGACAGCCTGTACTTCGTGGCCAAGGGTGACGGCAGCCACGTATTTTCCAATGATCTGGATGCTCACAACGCCGCAGTGCGTGAATACCAGATCAAACGACGCGCGGATTATCGATCCAGCCCTGCACCGGTGTCGGCACCGACCCCCAGCGCCTCACCCGAACCTGATTCGAACGCTTCCGAGCCTGTATCCGGGGATGTCCCGGACGCCCCGCAAGGCGAGCCTGCTTCGCAATGAATATGACTAAGGATTGCCTGTGACCGGCCTGTTCATCACCCTCGAAGGCCCTGAAGGGGCTGGCAAAAGTACCAACCGTGAATACCTGGCAGCGCAGCTTCGCGTTCAGGGCGTCCAGGTACTGTTGACCCGTGAGCCCGGCGGCACGCCGCTGGCCGAGCGTATCCGTGAGCTGTTGCTCGCACCCAGTGACGAAGCCATGTGCGCTGATACCGAACTGCTGCTGGTGTTCGCAGCTCGTGCGCAACACTTGGCCGAAGTGATTCGTCCGGCGCTGGCGCGCGGTGAAGTGGTTCTGTGTGATCGATTCACCGATGCGACCTATGCCTATCAGGGCGGCGGGCGAGGCTTGTCCCATGAGCGCATCGCGGCGCTGGAGCAGTTCGTTCAGGGTGATCTGCGCCCGGATCTGACGCTGGTGTTCGACCTGCCGGTGGAAGTCGGTCTGTCGCGTGCCGCCGCGCGGGGCCGTCTGGATCGCTTCGAGCAGGAAGGCCGTGCGTTTTTCGATGCCGTGCGCAGCACCTATCTGGCCCGTGCCGCCGCCGAGCCTTCGCGTTACCGGCTGGTGGATGCCGCGCAGACACTGACCGACGTGCAGCGCTCTCTGGATGCCTTGTTGCCGCAACTGCTGGAGTTGCAACGTGGCTGAAGCCTATCCGTGGCAGCAGGCACTGTGGCAGCAGATGGCGGGGCGCGCTCAGCATGCGCATGCCTACCTGCTGCATGGTCCTGCCGGTATCGGCAAGCGGGCGCTCGCCGAGCGTTTGATGGCCAGTCTGCTGTGTCAGCGGCTGGACGGACTCAATGCCTGCGGAACCTGCAAATCCTGTCTGCTGCTGGCTGCTGGCAGCCATCCCGACAACTACGTGCTGGAGCCTGAAGAGGCCGACAAGCCGATCAAGGTGGATCAGGTTCGCGATCTGGTCAGCTTCGTTGTGCAGACCTCGCAGATGGGCGGCCGCAAGGTCGTGCTCATCGAGCCGGTCGAGGCAATGAACATCAATGCTGCCAACGCCCTGTTGAAAAGCCTTGAGGAGCCGTCCGGCAATACCGTGCTGCTGTTGGTCAGTCACCAGCCCAGCCGCCTGTTGCCAACGGTCAAGAGTCGCTGCGTGCAGCAGGCCTGTCCGTTGCCGGATGAGCAGACGAGTCTGGCTTGGCTGAGCAACGCGTTGCCTGACAGCTCCGAACAGGAGCGTCTGGAGTTGCTGACCCTGGCCGCCGGTTCGCCGCTGGCTGCTGTCACGCTCCAGGCCCAGGGCGTTCGCGAACAGCGTGCACTGGTGGTGGACGGCGTCAAGAAGCTGCTCAAGCAACAGCAATCGCCGACCCAATTGGCCGAAGGCTGGAAAGACATACCGTTGTTGCTGCTGTTCGACTGGTTCTGTGACTGGTCGCATCTGATTCTGCGCTACCAGCTGACTCAGGATGAAGAAGGTCTGGGGCTGGGCGACATGCGCAAGGTGGTGCAATACCTGGCGCAGAAATCGCCGCGTGGCAAAGTGCTGGACATTCAGGACTGGGTGCTGGCGCAGCGGCAGAAAGTCATGTCCAAGGCCAACCTCAATCGCGTGCTGTTGCTCGAAGCGTTGCTGGTCCAGTGGGCAGGCCTGCCTGGACAGGCGTAGACTGCGCTCATCAACCGTTGAGGTATTGTCATGAACCTGCCGCCCAACACAGGCCCGCGTAACGGCATTCTGTCCCTGACCATCAAGGACAAGGCCGTTCTCTATGCCGCCTACATGCCATTCATCAGGAACGGCGGTCTGTTCATTCCGACCGGCAAAAGCTACAAGCTGGGCGATGAAGTGTTCATGCTGCTCAATCTGATGGATCAGGCGGAGAAGGTGCCGGTCACTGGCCGTGTTGCCTGGATCACGCCCAAGGGCGCACAGGGCAATCGCGCAGCCGGTGTTGGCGTGCAGTTCAATGACGGCGACAATACCGCCCGCAACCTGATCGAAACCTATCTGGTCGGTGCTCTGAAGTCCGACCGTCCCACCCATACGATGTAGTTGTCCTCTTGCCCATGCTTGTAGATTCCCATTGCCACCTTGATCGCCTTGACCTGACCCAGCACGAGGGTTCGCTCGACGCAGCCCTGGCGGCTGCGCGGGGCAGGGGCGTCGGCCACTTTCTGTGTATCGGGGTCAGTGCCGAGAATGCCGGTGCCGTAAAGGCGCTGGCTGAGCGCTACGACGATGTCGACTGCTCGGTTGGTATCCATCCGCTCGACCTCAAGCCGGGCGAGGCGCCCGCGCTGGACTGGCTGCTGGGCGAACTGGACCACCCTCGCGTGGTAGCGATCGGCGAAACCGGTCTGGATTACCACTACGAACCCGAAGCGGCCGAACTGCAGCAGGCGTCGTTCCGTCTGCATCTTCAGGCGGCGGCCACGACCGGCAAGCCTGTCATTGTGCACACCCGAGGCGCGCGCGCCGACACGCTCGACCTGCTTCGCGAGGCTGCATTGCCTCAGGCAGGTGTGCTGCATTGCTTCACCGAAGACTGGGACATGGCCAAGGCCGCGCTGGACCTGGGTTTCTACATTTCGCTGTCCGGCATCGTGACGTTCCGCAATGCGGACGCTCTGCGTGACGTGGCGCGTCAGGTGCCTGCCGACCGCCTGCTGGTCGAGACCGATTCGCCCTATCTGGCTCCAATTCCTTACCGGGGCAAGCCGAACCTGCCGCAGTATGTGCGAGAAGTGGCTGAGTTTCTGGCGATGCTGCGCGGCGAGTCCTACGAGCGTTTTGCCGAGCAGACCACTGAAAACTTCACCCGTCTGTTTCCGCTGGCGCACGTGTCCCGCTGAATCGTCTGCTCCGGATCGACGGGTAAATCGCAGGCAAAAAAAACCCGGATTCTGGGGGGGTGAAGCCGGGTTAAGACCATTAGGAGTAAAACAAAGGCACGCTGTCCTTTGGCGCCTTTACTGGCGGGTCACTTGGGGGATATGACGCGCCAACGGTTTAATTATTGACCAGTATCGCGGCGCGTCCAGCTTGAATTGGTCGTTTTTTAAACAGTTTTGGAATACCAAACCGGTTCTTGAGCACTCAAAAACCACTCAGCCCCCTCCGTCAGTACCAAACCCCCGCAGGGTGGGAGTCAAACGTCTCCGGCACCGATCACCAAATGCCCGATGAAGGCATGGATTCGCTCATATACGGCGATATGGTCGGATGATCCGTGCAATTTGTCGGCAATTGGGCATAATACGCGGCTTCGATTTCGATCCCAATCAGACCTTCCTATGCAGAAAGAACCTCGTAAGGTCCGTGAGTTTCGCCGCCGTGAGCAGGAAATTCTCGACACCGCGCTAAAACTGTTCCTTGAGCAGGGCGAAGACAGCGTCACGGTCGAGATGATCGCGGACGCCGTCGGCATCGGCAAAGGCACGATCTACAAGCATTTCAAATCCAAGGCGGAAATCTATCTGCGCCTGATGCTCGATTACGAGCGCGATTTGAACGAGCTGCTGCACTCGGCCGATGTCGACAAGGACAAAGAGGCGCTTTCACGTGCCTACTTTGAGTTCCGCATGCGCGACCCGCAGCGCTATCGCCTGTTCGACCGTCTTGAGGAAAAGGTGGTCAAGGGCAATCAGGTCCCTGAGCTGGTCGAGGAACTGCACAAGATCCGCGCCTCCAACTTCGAACACCTGACGCTGCTGATCAAGGGCCGCATCACCGAAGGCAAGCTGGAAGACGTCCCGCCGTATTACCACTACTGTGCCGCCTGGGCGCTGGTGCATGGCGCCGTCGCGCTGTATCACTCGCCGTTCTGGAGCAACGTGCTGGAAGATCAGGAAGGCTTCTTTCACTTCCTGATGGACATCGGTGTGCGCATGGGCAACAAGCGCAAGCGTGATGGCGATACCCCTCCTGAAACGAAGCCGGATCCGGCTGTCTCCTGATCGCTCTGGCGGCACTTCATGTGCCGCCTTTCAAGACTCTTCACACCTTCTTGCGGACATGGCGCGGAAGCTGCATCCGACGACCATTCGCCGGTTTTCCGTCACCGGTATTTGGAGGGGATGATGCGTAGCCTGGTTTTGCTGCTGACGTTTTTGGCGTTGGGCGGCTGCATGAAAGTCAGTGATATGGGTGAGGGTGTTCGAGAACAGTTCAGCGATGCGGGGCTGCTCGATCACAGCGAGACCCGCCGTATCGCCAACTGGCGCGTGCAGCCCGACTCGTTCATCTATATCGCCCAAGGTGCCTTCGTGCCGCCCGGCCGAGCCTATCCACGCCCCAACGTAGTCGCCGAAGAAGCGTTCAAAGGCTTCGTCGAGTACTTCCCGATGGTTCGTCGCGCCCCTGCGCCGCTGGGTCTGGACGAAGCCATGATCGAGGCACGCAGTGCCGGTGCGCATTATCTGCTCTACACCCGTTTCGCCAAGGCTGACGACCGCATCGGCAACGGTGACCAGTGGTCCGACCAGGAAGCGGTGGATCGCCTGGGCGTCGACTCGGGTGTCATTCAGCTCATGTTGATCGAAACCAGCACCCGTTACCTGATAGACAGCGCGCGGATTCGCAGTCGCGGCGGATTGCTGACGCTTTACGATACAAGTCCCGAAGATTTGCTAGGTCCGCCACTTGAGGACTACGCTCGTACCTTGTTGGGTATCGCGCGTTAGGAGTAAGGCATGACCGATTCAGGCAAGGCGGGCGATCTGTTTGCGCAGATCCCGAAAACCAAAGGGTTGCCGCCTGTGCATCTATGGAATCCGCCGTTCTGTGGCGACATCGATATGCGTATTGCCCGGGATGGCACCTGGTATTACCAGGGCACCCCAATCGGTCGTAAACCGATGGTGCGGTTGTTCTCCACCATCCTGCGCCGTGATGGCGACGATTATGTTCTGGTCACGCCGGTCGAAAGGGTCGGCATCAAGGTCGATGATGCACCGTTCGTTGCGGTCACGCTCACCGTGATTGACGAGGGTGTCAGCCAGATATTGCGCTTCGTGACCAACGTCGAGGACGAGGTTGAGGCGAGTGCCGAACATCCCTTGCGCGTTGTCATCGATCCCCTGACTCAAGAGCCCGCACCTTATGTTCACGTGCGGACCAACCTCGAAGCGCTGATTCATCGCAATGTGTTTTACCAGTTGGTAGAGCTGGCAGTCGTTGAAGAGATCGACGGTCAGCGCTGGTTGGGCGTGTGGAGCCATGGCGTGTTCTTCAGGATCGGCCTTGAGCCCTGAGACGGCCCGGTATTCGACAGGCTCAATTGCCTGTCGGCAGTTCGGCGGTTAAAGTGCCGCTCCCTGATTTTCCTGAGGTTTTTGCATGAGTCAGTCCATTGATATCGCCGTTGTAGGCGCGACCGGTACTGTCGGCGAAACCATCGTCCAGATTCTGGAAGAACGCGATTTTCCGGTCGGTGATCTGCACCTGCTGGCCAGCATCGAATCGGCAGGGCACTCAGTGCCTTTCCGCGGCAAAAACGTGCGCGTGCGCGAAGTCGATGAGTTCGACTTCGGCAAGGTCAGGATGGCGTTCTTCGCCGCCGGCCCTGCGGTCAGTCGCAGCCACGCCGAGAAGGCGGTGGCCGCCGGATGCGCCGTCATCGATCTGTCAGGCGTGTTTTCCGCCGCGCAGGCACCCAGTGTTGTCCCTGAAATCAATGGCCAACTGCTGGCGCCTGCCCACGCTGCGCCGCGCCTGATATCAAGCCCGAGCGCTTCGGCCACTGCGGTTGCGCTGGCACTGGCGCCTCTGCGCCAATTGTTCGATCTGCGTCATGTTGCGGTAACAGCCTGTCTGGCTGTCTCCACTCAAGGCCGTGAAGGGGTGACCGAGCTGGCGCGCCAGACCACTGAGCTGTTGAACGTCCGTCCTCTGGAAACGCGATTCTTTGATCGGCAGATGGCGTTCAACGTGCTGGCCCAGGTCGGCAAGCCGGATGAAGCAGGGCACCTCGCGCTGGAACGACGTCTGGTCGCGGAAGTGCGTGAATTGTTGGCGCTGCCTTCGTTGAAAGTGGCTGCCAGTTGCATTCAGGTCCCGGTTTTCTTTGGCGACAGCTTTACTGTGTCGATTCAGGCCGCCGCGCCGATCGATCTCGCTGCTGTGAATGCGGCGCTCGAATCTGCCGAAGGCATTGAGTTGGTCGATGCCGGTGATTACCCGACACCCGTTGGCGATGCGGTCGGTCAGGACGTGGTTTACGTAGGACGCGTTCGGACAGGAATAGACGACCCGGAGCAACTTGAGCTGTGGATAACCTCGGACAATGTTCGCAAAGGTGCAGCGCTCAACGCTGTGCAGGTTGGCGAATTGTTGATAAAAGACTATGTGTAAAAGATACTTGGCAACACTTTGAATAATTGTTCTAGCGGCGATACGCCTTACACCCAACGCAGGACTACCTCTCCGGATGCCGGAGAATCTTTAAACAAGGGATGGGCTATGGTTCAGGTTCGTAAACTGGTATTAGCGATCGCTGCGGCTTCGGCGCTGTCATCAGGGATGGCGCAGGCGTTGGGGCTCGGGGAATTGTCTGTCAAGTCGACCCTGAACCAGCCATTGGTAGCCGAGATCGAGTTGACCGATGCGCAGGGCGTCAATGCCGCGCAGGTTGTACCGAGTCTTGCAACGACGGCTGACTTCGCCCAGGCGGGTATCACGCGCCAGGCGTTTCTCAATGATCTGAGTTTTACGCCGGTCATCAATGCCAATGGCAGGAGTGTCCTGCGTATCACGTCCAGCAAGCCGGTCCGGGAGCCCTATGTAAAATTCCTGGTTCAGGTGCTGTGGCCGAACGGACGTTTGCTGCGCGAATACAGCCTGCTGCTGGATCCGCCGAAGTTTTCGCCAGAGGCGGCCGCCGCTGCAGCAGCGCCCGCGCCTGCTGCTCCCGCTGCCCCCGCCGCAGAAACCGGGGCGCCAGCTCAACTGCCAAGCGTTGCCCCATCGGCTGAGGCGACACCTGCCGAGCAGCCTGCACAACCCGCTGCTACGCAGGGCTCGACCCTGCCTCCGCCGGCTGCCGACAAGCAGTCCCAGTACGTCACTGCCAACAACGACACCTTGTGGGAAATCGCTGCGAAGGTTCGTACCGGCGGAACCGTGCAACAGACCATGCTCGCGATTCAGGCGCTCAACCCTGATGCATTCATGGGCGGCAACATCAATCGATTGAAGAAAGGTCAGGTCCTGCGTCTGCCGACACCTCAGCAGACCACGGCCTTGCCGCAGCCTCAGGCCGTTGCCGAGGTCTCCCGCCAGTACAGCGCGTGGCGTGAAGGTCGCCGTCTCCCGGCCGGGCCGCGCCAGGTGGATGCCACTCGCCGTGATCGTGCCGGTGCAGCACCTTCCAAGGTGGATACCGCCGACAACCTCAGCCTGGTTTCGGCCAGCGGAAAGCCGGCCGCCAAAGGCGCCGCGGGCGACAGTGACCTGAGCAACAAGCTTGCAGTGGCTCAGGAAGCGCTGGACACCACGCGTCGCGACAATGCCGAGCTGAAAAGCCGCATGAACGATCTGCAGAGCCAACTGGACAAGCTGCAGCGTCTGGTTGAACTCAAGAACGGTCAGTTGGCCAAGATGCAGGCCGCCGGTGCAGCCGTGCCGCCGCCTGCCGCTACGCCAGCCGATCCTGCCAGTCCAGCCAACGCAGCCGTGCCGGCTTCGCTGGTCGATGCCAATGGCGCACCGGTCAAACCAGCGGGCGAGATTGCGCCTGAAGATGCTTTGCCAGCGGGCGCTGCGCAGGTGGCGACTCCAGCCGCTGAACAGCCACTCGCCGTCGAGCCGGTCGCGGCTCCGGAAGAAGAGGACACCCTGCAGAAGATTCTCGACAACCCGGTATTGCTGGGGTTGATCGGTGGTGCGGTGCTGCTGATTCTGGCGCTGATCCTGCTGTTCATGGCGCGCCGCCGTGCTGCCAAGGCCGAAGCCGAGAAGCACCGCCGCATGGCTCGCGCACTGGCTGAAGAGTCGCAATTCGTATCCGACATGGACATGAACGCACCGCCTGCCAGTTTTGACGGCCTTGATGTCGTGTCGCCTAACGTACGCATGGGCGCAGGTCCCGCTGCCGCAGCGGCAACAGCTGCGCGCGAACGACCGGCCGACCCTCTGGTGCAGGCTGAGATTCACATTGCTTACGGACGTATGAATCAGGCAGTCGAGTTGCTCGAGGAGTCGGTGAAGAACGAGCCCGAGCGTGATGACATCCGCCTCAAGCTGATGGAAATCTACGCTGAACAGGGCAACAACAAGGCCTACGCGGCGCACGAGCGCAAACTGGTGGCCTCGGGAAAGCTTGAAGCTGAGGGCGAGCAGCTAAAAGATTCACACTCGACCCAAACTCCTGTGGCGCCGGTCGTCGCTGAGCCGGCATCGGTGGTAGCTCCTGTGGCAGTGGCAGCAGGTGCCGCCACAGCGGCAGCCCTGGCTGCTGAGCTGGATGCCAAGTATGTCGAGGAACTGCTGGCCGACGATTCTGCAGAGCCAGAGCCAGAGCCAGAGCCAGAGCCAGAGCCAGAGCCGGAACCAATTCTTGAGCCGGAGCCTGCGCCTCTTGTGGCGTCCGAGGTCGAGTCTCCGGTGGTAGAAGAACCGCCAGTCGCCTCCGAAGAGTTCGATCATGATTTCGATCTGAGCCTGGACGAGTTCGACGAGCCTGCTGCGCAAGAGCTGCCGACTGTGACCGATCCTGACGATCTGTTGCTGGACGAGCCGGTCGTTTCCGCTGCGCCTGATGATGAAGAGCTGAGCTTCGAGTCGATCATGCGCGAGCAGGAGGCCGCTCGGGCGTCAGCGACACCTGACGACCTGGCTGATTTCGATCTGGACCTCACTGAAGAGGACCCGGTGCTCAAGAACGAGGATGATTTCCTGCTCGGCCTCGGCGACGATCCTGTCGAGCCGGTTGTCGACGCTGCACCGCTGGCGACGCCGCCGGTCAGTGACGATCTGGAACTGCCGGAAGATTTTGACCTGTCGCTGGCTGATGAAATCGAATCGGACCAGGCCAGTCAGGCTTTCGCATCTGAAATCGACGATGTGAATGCCGAGCTGGACCGTCTTTCGCAGAACCTCGAGCATCCGCCTCTCGACGAGCCAAGGTTCACCGCAGAAGACGCCATGGCGCTGGACGATGAGCCGGACTTCGATTTCATGGCCGGTACCGATGAGGCTGCGACCAAGCTGGATCTGGCGCGTGCCTACATCGACATGGGCGATGCCGACGGGGCGCGGGATATTCTCGACGAGGTCGTCAATGAAGGTGATGACGGTCAGAAAAGCGAAGCGCGTGACATGCTCTCGCGGCTTGCCTGAGTCCGCTCATGCTGATCCCGGACGGCCGCTTTTGCGGCCGTCTGCATTTGACGCCCGCTGTGGCGTCTTTTTTTTGCGGCCGTATAATGGCCGACTTTTCGCAAACCGACAGGCTGTCACACCTTGGCGAACATAGATAACCCGGCCGCCGAGATGGCTGCCGAGGGCTTTTCCCGAATCGCGCTGGGCGTGGAATACAAAGGGTCGCGCTATTGCGGCTGGCAGCGTCAGGCGTCCGGCGTGCTGACGGTGCAGGAAACCCTGGAAAATGCCCTGTCCAAAGTGGCCGACTCGCCGGTCTCGCTCATGTGCGCCGGGCGCACGGACGCCGGTGTGCACGCCTGTGGGCAGGTGGTGCACTTCGATACGCAGGCCGAGCGCTCCATGAAAGCCTGGGTCATGGGTGCCAACATCAATCTGCCCCACGATATCAGCGTGACCTGGGCTCGGGTGATGCCCGCCGAATTTCATGCGCGTTTCAAGGCCATCGCCCGCCGTTATCGCTATGTGATCTATAACGATCAGATCCGTCCGGCGCATCTGGGGCAGGAAATCACCTGGAACCATCGTCCGCTCGACGTGACGCGTATGGCCGAGGCCGCGCAGCATCTGGTCGGAACCCACGATTTCAGTGCGTTTCGTGCCGGGCAATGTCAGGCCAAGTCGCCGATCAAGCAATTGCACCACTTGCGCGTGACCCGGCACGGCAAGATGATCGTCATCGATGTGCGCGCCAACGCGTTCCTGCATCACATGGTGCGTAACATCGCGGGTGTGTTGATGACCATCGGCGCAGGCGAGCGTCCGGTCGAATGGGCGCGTGACGTGCTGGAAAGCAAAGTGCGTCGTACCGGGGGCGTCACCGCGCATCCCTATGGGCTCTATCTGGTGCAGGTCGAGTACCGTGAGCAGTTTCCGTTGCCCGAGCGTTATATCGGTCCGCATTTTCTGACGGGCTTCGCCGAACTTGACGGCTGACGCCCCGGCAAGCATTTGCTAACATCCGGGACTTTCCGAAAGGTCTGAGGTTTTCACTATATGTCAGCCGTTCGCAGCAAGATCTGCGGGATTACCCGCATAGAAGATGCCCTGGCGGCTGTCGAAGCAGGCGCCGATGCCATCGGGCTGGTGTTTTACGCCAAAAGTCCACGCGCCGTGAGCGTGCAGCAGGCGCGTGCAATTATCGCCGCGTTGCCGCCGTTCATCACCACGGTCGGTCTGTTCGTCAATGCCAGCCGTTGCGAGCTCAATGAAACGCTGGATGCCGTTGCGCTGGATATGTTGCAGTTTCACGGCGACGAAACGCCGGAAGAATGCGACGGCTATCATCGTCCCTACATCAAGGCGTTGCGCGTGAAAGCGGGTGACGATATCGAACAGGCCTGCCGTGCCTACCGTAATGCGCGCGGCGTCCTTCTCGACACTTACGTCGAGGGTGTGCCCGGCGGTACGGGTGAAACGTTCGACTGGGCATTGATTCCGAGTGAACTGAGCAAACCGGTCATTCTGGCGGGCGGGTTGACGTCGGCCAACGTGGCGCAGGCGATTGCCCAGGTCAAACCCTACGCGGTGGATGTCAGCGGTGGCGTCGAAAAAGGCAAGGGCATCAAGGATCGGGAAAAGATTCTCGCGTTCATGAGTGCGGTCCAGGGTGCGTGATGTGACGGCTGCGGTTCGGCCGCCGTCCATAAGCCTGTCCCCGCCACAAGTCCTGCGGGTCGAATTGAGTCAAGGGCGGTGCCGGTGCGCATCGTCCGGGTTGTAAAAAAAATCGTGGTAGAGGGTGTGCAGGTCAGGCCGACGGTCGACCGTTCCCCGTCTCATCGCCAACTAACGAATTTAGCTGAGGGCATGCGTCTGGCGTGAAAACGTCATGCGTTCGAGCCACACGGGTACTGGAGAGATAAAGCATGAGCAACTGGTTGGTAGACAAACTGATCCCATCGATCATGCGTTCCGAGGTCAAGAAGAGTTCGGTTCCTGAAGGGCTGTGGCACAAGTGCCCGTCCTGCGAAGCAGTGCTCTATCGGCCTGAGCTGGAAAAGACGCTGGATGTCTGCCCCAAGTGCAACCATCACATGCGTATCGGTGCCCGCGCCCGTCTGGACATCTTCCTGGATGCCGAGGGCCGTGAGGAGCTGGGTGCCGATCTGGAGCCGGTTGACCGTCTGAAATTCCGCGACGGCAAGAAGTACAAGGACCGTCTGACCGCTGCGCAGAAGCAGACAGGTGAGAAGGACGCCCTGATCTCCATGAGCGGCACGCTGTTGGGCATGCCGGTTGTCGCCTCGGCGTTCGAGTTTTCCTTCATGGGTGGCTCGATGGGCGCCATCGTTGGCGAGCGCTTCGTGCGCGCTGCCGACTACGCACTGGAAAACCGCTGCCCGATGATCTGCTTTGCCGCTTCCGGTGGTGCGCGCATGCAGGAAGCGCTGATTTCCCTGATGCAGATGGCCAAGACGTCGGCCGTGCTGGCGCGTCTTCGTGAAGAAGGCCTGCCGTTCATCTCGGTATTGACCGATCCGGTCTACGGTGGTGTTTCTGCAAGTCTGGCAATGCTGGGCGACGTGATTGTCGCTGAGCCCAAGGCGCTGATCGGTTTTGCCGGTCCTCGCGTCATCGAGCAGACCGTTCGCGAAAAACTGCCTGAAGGTTTCCAGCGCAGCGAGTTCCTGCTGGATCACGGCGCAATCGACATGATCATCGCTCGCAGCGAGCTGCGCCCTCGTCTGGGCAACCTACTTGCGCAAATGATGAACCTGCCGACGCCGAAATTCGTGGCGCCAGTGATCGAGCCGATCGTCGTTCCGCCGGCTCCGGCCACGGTATGACCCCGTCGACCCTGGGCGACTGGCTTGCCTACCTCGAGCAACTGCATCCTTCTGCCATCGACATGGGGCTGGATCGGTCGCGAAAGGTGGCGCAGCAACTGGGGCTCACACGCCCGGCGCCTCGGGTCATCACGGTAACCGGTACCAACGGCAAGGGCTCGACCTGCGCCTTTGTCGCGTCCCTGTTGCAGGCTCAGAGGCTCAAGGTGGGTGTCTACAGCTCCCCGCATCTGCTGCGTTATAACGAGCGGGTGAAGGTGCAGGGTGTCGAAGCAACCGATCTTGAGTTGTGTGATGCCTTTGCAGCGGTCGAATCGGCGCGTGGCGATGTCACGCTGACCTATTTCGAAATGGGCACGCTCGCCGCGTTCTGGCTGTTCGAGCAGGCGCAGCTTGATGCAGTCGTGCTGGAAGTCGGTCTGGGCGGTCGCCTGGACGCCGTCAATCTCATTGATGCCGATCTCGCCCTGGTCACCAGCATTGGTGTTGACCATGCCGACTGGCTGGGCGACACGCGCGAATCCGTGGCTTTCGAAAAGGCCGGTATCTTCCGTGCCGGTCGCCCGGCACTCTGCGGCGACCTCGATCCGCCTGAGCCTTTGCTGGCCAAGGCTCGAGAGTTGGGCTGTCCCTTGCTGCTACGAGGTCATGACTTTGATCTGTCTGTCGGTCCGCAAGGCTGGGACTGGCGCGGTATTGCTCACGGCGAGGTGGTCGAGCTGCGTGATCTGCCGTTGCTCGATCTGCCCATGCAGAATGCCGCGCTGGCACTCCAGGCGTTTGCGTTGCTGGGCTACCCCCTGAATCAGCAGGTCGTCAGCGAGGCGTTGGCGCATACCCGACTCGTCGGCCGTCTCGACCGCCGTACCGTTCATTGGCAGGGCAGGGCGCTCACGCTGCTGCTCGATGTGGGCCACAACCCGCATGCTGCGCAGTTTCTCGCGCACCGCATGGCGCAGCGGCCGGTGATCGGCAAACGTTTGGCGGTGTTCGGCCTGCTCTCTGACAAGGATCTTGACGGTGTGGTCCATGAGCTGGCTTCCAGCATTCAGGACTGGGCCGTTGCGCCGCTGCCCACCTCCCGTAGTCGGCCTGCGGCAGAGTTGCAGGTTGCTCTGGAGAACCTTGGGGCGCGCGTGAAGTCCTACCAGAGTATTGCGTCTGCGCTGGAAGCTCAGTGCACGCATGCCACGCCCGATGACGAAATTCTGCTGTTCGGATCTTTTTACTGTGTAGCCGAGGCCCTGGATTGGCTGGCCCGGCATACCGACGAGGACGCTGCAAATGGCTTTGCTGGATAACGTATTCAAGCAGCGGATGGTGGGTGCTCTGGTACTGATCGCCCTGGCGGTGATCTTTCTCCCGATGCTGTTCACCCGTCAGGACGAGAGCCATCCGGTTCAGGTCGATGCGCCTGCCGCTCCACAGGCGCCTGCGGGTCAGCAGGTACAGGTCGAGCCTGTGACCGTTCCCGAGCCTCAGGCATTGCCACAGGAGCCTGTTCCGGATGAGGACAATGCCGCGGCAAGCAATCAGCCGCCGTCGATGCCGATTGCGCCTGCTCCTGCCGCACAGGCTCCAGCGGCCGCTGCGCCACAGGCAGCCAAGCCTGCGCCAGCACCGAAGCCGACACCGGCTCCGGCAGCGCCTGTAACAACGCCTGCCGCACCTTCTGCACCGGCGGTCGCCAAGGCCGCGCCGAGCGGCGTCGATGCCAACGGTCTGTCAGTCAGTTGGTCTGTGCAGTTGGCCAGCATGTCCAACCGTGCCAACGCCGACAATCTGCAGAAAACCCTGCGTACCCAGGGTTACAACGCCTACATTCGCACCGCCGATGGCGTCAACCGGGTGTTCGTGGGTCCGCTGATCGAGCGCGCCGAGGCTGATCGCCTGCGTGACCAACTCGACAAGCAGCAGAAACTCAAAGGTATTGTGGTGCGGTTCCAGCCTGAAAAGGGCTGATCTTCCCGCCCTCTGTACAGGCTCTGCCAAGCCGTTTGAACGGAAAATGACGCCCGCCGATAATCGCTGCTTACCGGCGGGCGGGCGCTCTGCTAAAATGCGCCGCCTTATCTGTCTGCAGGCTGCAACGTGCCATTTACTCCGGTTGACTGGGCAATTCTGGGAATTGTCGCCATCTCCGCCCTGATCAGTCTGAAACGCGGCTTCGTAAAAGAAGCACTCTCGTTGACGACGTGGATCATTGCAGGTGTCGTGGCCTGGATGTTCGGCGCGGGGCTGTCGCAGTATCTGGTCAACTACATAGAAACACCCTCGGCCCGCGTGATCGCGAGCTGCACCATTCTATTTGTCGCCACCTTGCTGGTCGGCGCCATGGTCAACTTTCTGATAGGCGAACTGATTCGCGTCACCGGGCTTTCCGGGACCGATCGTTTTCTGGGTATGGTCTTTGGCGCGGCGCGCGGAGGCCTGCTTGTCGTTGTAGCGGTCGGACTCTTGAGTCTCGGGCCGGTGCAACAGGATCAATGGTGGCAGCAGTCGAGACTGGTGCCGCAATTTCTCATGGTCGCTGACTGGTCGAAGAACCTGATTCTCGGGATGTCCAGCAAGTGGCTCGCCAGCGGCATCAGCGTACCTGCTGATCTGCCGTTCAAGGAGCAGATCCTGCCGTCTACAATACCGCAGGATGTGCTTGGTAAATCCAGTTCCACTAAGTAGGGGTTGTGTCGCATGTGTGGCATCGTCGGTATCGTCGGTAAGTCGAACGTTAATCAGGCGCTGTATGACGCGCTCACCGTCCTCCAGCACCGCGGCCAGGATGCTGCCGGTATTGTGACCAGCCACGACGGCCGGTTATTCCTGCGCAAGGACAATGGACTGGTGCGTGATGTGTTCCATCAACGCCATATGCAGCGTCTGGTCGGACACATGGGCATCGGTCATGTGCGCTACCCGACCGCGGGCAGCTCGACCTCGGCCGAAGCTCAGCCGTTCTACGTCAACTCGCCTTACGGCATCACGTTGGCGCACAACGGTAACCTGACCAACGTCGAGCAGTTGGCCAAGGAGATCTACGAATCCGACCTGCGCCACGTCAACACCAATTCCGACTCGGAAGTGCTGCTCAACGTGTTCGCCCATGAGCTGGCCGTTCGCGGCAAGCTGCAGCCGACCGAAGAAGACATCTTCGCGGCCGTGACCGACGTGCACAATCGTTGCCGTGGCGGCTATGCCGTCGTGGCGATGATCACCGGCTACGGTATCGTCGGCTTCCGCGACCCAGACGCCATTCGTCCCATCGTGTTCGGCCAGCGTCATACCGACGAAGGCGTCGAGTACATGATCGCCTCCGAAAGCGTTTCCCTCGATGTACTGGGTTTCACGCTGATCCGCGACCTGGCACCCGGCGAAGCGGTCTACATCACCGAAGACGGCAAGCTGCACACCCGTCAGTGCGCCGCCAATCCAAAGTACGCGCCCTGCATCTTCGAACACGTCTACCTGGCGCGTCCTGATTCGATCATCGACGGTATCTCGGTCTACAAGGCGCGTCTGCGCATGGGCGAGAAACTGGCCGACAAGATCCTGCGCGAGCGCCCGGATCACGACATCGACGTGGTCATCCCGATTCCGGACACCAGCCGCACGGCTGCGCTGGAGCTGGCCAACCACCTGGGCGTCAAGTTCCGCGAAGGCTTCGTCAAGAACCGTTACATCGGCCGCACGTTCATCATGCCGGGTCAGGCTGCACGCAAGAAGTCCGTGCGCCAGAAGCTCAACGCCATCGAGCTGGAGTTCCGCGGCAAGAACGTTATGCTGGTGGACGACTCCATCGTTCGCGGCACGACCTGCAAGCAGATCATCCAGATGGCCCGCGAAGCCGGTGCCAAGAACGTCTATTTCTGTTCGGCCGCCCCGGCGGTGCGTTACCCCAACGTCTACGGCATCGACATGCCGAGTGCTCACGAGCTCATTGCCCATAACCGTTCCACTCAGGACGTTGCCGACCTCATCGGTGCCGACTGGCTGGTCTATCAGGACTTGAATGACCTGATCGAGGCGGTCAGCGGCAGCAAGAAGATCAAGATCGATAACTTCGATTGCTCGGTCTTCGACGGCAAGTACGTGACCGGTGACATCGACGAGCATTATCTGAACAAGATCGAACAGGCGCGTAACGACGCCTCCAAGGTCAAGACCCAGGCAGTGAGCGCGATCATCGATCTGTACAACAACTAATTGGTTTCAGGAGTAGCGGCATGACTCAGGAATGGGATGCAGGTCGTCTCGACAGCGACCTTGAAGGCGTAGGGTTCGATACCCTCGCCGTACGTGCCGGGCAACACCGCACGCCGGAAGGCGAGCATGGCGATCCGATGTTCTTCACCTCCAGCTACGTGTTCCGCACGGCCGCCGACGCGGCCGCGCGTTTCGCCGGTGAAGTGCCAGGCAACGTCTACTCGCGCTACACCAACCCGACAGTGCGTTCCTTCGAGGAACGCATGGCAGCGCTGGAAGGCGCCGAGCAGGCCGTCGCCACGGCGACTGGCATGGCTGCCACGCTGGCGGTCGTCATGAGTCTGTGCAGCGCCGGTGATCACGTTCTGGTGTCGCGCAGCGTGTTCGGTTCGACCATCAGCCTGTTCGACAAGTACTTCAAACGTTTCGGCATTGAGGTGGACTACGTGCCGCTGGCGGACCTGAGCGGCTGGGATGCGGCGATCAAGGCCAACACCAAAATGCTGTTCGTCGAGTCGCCGTCCAACCCGTTGGCCGAGTTGGTGGATATCGCCGCGTTGGCGGAAGTCGCCCACGCCAAGGGCGCGATGCTGATCGTCGACAACTGCTTCTGCACGCCAGCCCTGCAGCAGCCGCTGAAGCTGGGCGCTGACATCGTCGTCCATTCGGCAACCAAGTTCATCGACGGCCAGGGCCGTTGCATGGGCGGTGTGGTTGCCGGGCGCAGCGAGCAGATGAAGGAAGTGGTCGGATTCCTGCGCACGGCCGGGCCGACTCTGAGCCCGTTCAATGCCTGGATCTTTCTCAAGGGTCTTGAAACCCTGAACCTGCGCATGCGCGCTCATTGCGCCAACGCTCAGGCGCTGGCCGAGTGGCTCGAGCAGCAGGATGGTATCGAGAAGGTCCATTACGCCGGCCTCAAGAGTCACCCGCAGCACGAGCTGGCCCAGCGTCAGCAGAAAGGCTTCGGTGCGGTCGTGAGTTTCGAGGTCAAGGGTGGCAAAGAGGGCGCGTGGCGCTTCATCGATGCAACTCGACTGATCTCGATCACCGCCAACCTGGGCGACACCAAGACCACCATCACTCACCCGAGCACCACGTCCCACGGGCGCCTGGCGCCTCAGGAACGTGAAGCCGCCGGCATCCGTGACAGCCTGATAAGGGTGGCGGTAGGGCTTGAAGATGTCGCAGACCTGCAGGCCGATCTGGCGCTGGGTCTGGCGGCCTTGTGACGACTGAAGTGAGCAGCGACGCGAGCGAGAGCATGAGCGACGACTGGGCGATGAAATTCTCCAGTACCCACAATGGCCGCGTTGCACTGGTTACCGGTGCCGCGCGCGGCATTGGTCTGGGCATTGCAGCCTGGCTGATTGCCGAAGGCTGGCAAGTGGTACTGACCGATCTGGACCGCAAGCGTGGTTCGAAAGTGGCCGGTGCGCTGGGCGAAAACGCCCTGTTCATCACCATGGATGTCGCGAGCGAGGAACAGGTCGCAGCGGGCGTTGCCGAGGTGCTCCGGCGCTTCGGGCGGCTGGACGCGCTGG
Source organism: Pseudomonas sp. fls2-241-TYG-175 (assembly GCF_030209155.1). Lineage (NCBI taxonomy): Bacteria > Pseudomonadati > Pseudomonadota > Gammaproteobacteria > Pseudomonadales > Pseudomonadaceae > Pseudomonas > Pseudomonas sp. fls2-241-TYG-175. The sequence goes on from NZ_JARVSO010000049.1 coordinate 47,473, forward strand.
TGTGCAATGCGGCGATTGCCGATCCGCATAACACCACACTGGAAAGTCTTGAGCTTTCGCACTGGAATCGCGTGCTGGGCGTCAACCTTGGCGGGCCGATGCTGCTGGCCAAACACTGTGCGCCTTATCTGCGCGCGCACTGCGGCAGCATCGTCAACCTGACCTCGACCCGTGCCAGTCAGTCAGAGCCTGATACCGAGGCCTATGCGGCGAGCAAGGGCGGTCTGATGGCGCTGACCCATGCGCTCGCCATCAGTCTGGGGCCCGAGATACGTGTCAACGCTGTCAGCCCCGGCTGGATCGACGCGCGTGACCCTTCATTGCGCCGCGCCGAACCCTTGTCAGAGGCTGATCATGCGCAGCATCCCGCTGGCCGGGTAGGGACAGTGGAGGACGTGGCGGCAATGGTCGCGTGGCTGCTCTCGCGTAATGCCGGTTTTGTCACCGGGCAGGAATTCGTGGTCGATGGCGGCATGACCCGCAAGATGGTGTACGCCGAGTAGTTGCGCATCCGCGTTTGCAGGCGGGTGTGTTTGGCAGGTTGTGGCGTGTGGTGCGATTGAAGCAGTTTTTAAAAAAACTTCAATCAGGCTATTGACTTAGGTTCGTTAGGTGCGTAAATTTCGCGGCCTCAACGAAGCAAAGGGTGATTAGCTCAGCTGGGAGAGCAGCTGCCTTACAAGCAGCGGGTCGGCGGTTCGATCCCGTCATCACCCACCATCGTTGAGTTTGAAAGCTGAAGCATGAGGGCTTTCAAAGTTGAAACCGGACGCAAGTCCACACTGCGCAGCGGTAGTTCAGTCGGTTAGAATACCGGCCTGTCACGCCGGGGGTCGCGGGTTCGAGTCCCGTCCGCTGCGCCATATTTGTACAGATTCGGTTTTCCGGGTCTGAGGTTGAAAGGCTCAAGCCGCTCAATCCGATGTACAGGAAACAAGCTACCGAAAGTTTGTTTCAAACAGGTTTACAAGCGATACGCAGCGGTAGTTCAGTCGGTTAGAATACCGGCCTGTCACGCCGGGGGTCGCGGGTTCGAGTCCCGTCCGCTGCGCCATACAAAGCTTCAAGGCCCTTGAACTCCTTGAAGCAACAGAAAAGCGACCCAAGGGTCGCTTTTTTGTTGTCTGAGATTTGTGACCGTTTCTATCAGCGTGACGCGCCTTGTATCGAATCGTTGCGAACTCTGCGTTGATCCTGCGTCGGCCTTGTTGCAGACTTGTCGCCATTTCCAGTTTGCAGTCTTGCTGGCAGTCATTTCCTTCCTCAGGATTATCGATGCTTAATTTACTGAACGTTCGTACCGCGTGCGTTGTGTCCATGCTGTTCCTGGCTGCCGGCTGTTCTTCGCCTAAGCAGGCGGTCTACGACCATGAGCATTTCGACGATGCCGGGACGTTTTCCCGCAGCTACCCGGCAACGGATCTGTCGTACTGTGAAGCCGGACGCCGGGCCTTGCTGAGTCAGGGATACATCATCACCAGCAGCGATCCGAAAATGATTGCCGGGCGCAAGAGCTTTCAGCAGACGGGTGACACGCACATCGAGATCAGCTTCAACCTGGTTTGCGCCGCCGACGTGACAGCGGGCAGTTCGACGATGTTCGCCAACGCCCTGCAGGACCGCTACGCACTCAAGAAAACCAATAACTCGGCGAGCCTCGGGGTAGGGGTGCTGGGTTCGGTGTCGATGCCGATCGGCTCTACCGATGATTCGATGGTCAAGGTGGCTAGCGAGACGGTTGCGTCTGCCAAGTTCTACGAGCGTTTCTTCGGTCTGGTGGAGAACTTCCTGCCGCCGGAGGTGAAGAAGGCTGCGCATATCGTCGAGAAACCAAAGGCTGATCTGGGTGTGCCTGACCCGGTGCCTGCCGCAGCCGCGCCCAAGGCCGCAGAGCCTTCGCAACTGGCACCTAAAGCGGTTGAGGCTGCGCCCAAGGCTGAACCGGTTACCGAGCCCAAGGCCGAGTCCGCAACGCCAGCTGCCAGCGAGCCCGTACCGGCACCGGACGAGCCTGCCTCGTTCAAGGCCGAGACCGTCACGCCACCCGAGGCTCAGCCGGTCGAAATGACCACCCCCGCGCCGGTCGAGACCCAGCCAGCGCAGTAGTAGCTTCACACTGATCGTTCCTCAGAGCGTGGGCACGATCAAGATGCCAGCCTTTACGTTGATCGTTCCCATGCTCCGCGCTCATCGTTATACACAAGTCCGCAAGACGCCCAAAACGGGGGGCAAAACGAAAGTGGCTGACTGAATGCATACCCCGTGGGAGGCGGCTTGCCGGCGATGGCGTCAGTTCAG
>NZ_JARVSO010000032.1:0-48982 GCF_030209155.1 Pseudomonas sp. fls2-241-TYG-175
GGAGGCATGCCCACGCGGAGCGATGGGCACGATCAGTGTCGAGACGGACTTGTGTGTAACGATGAGCGCTGGAGCGGGAGAGATCCGCCAAGACCTTACAACCTCGCCAGCTCCGGCAAATCGCCCGACAACCCCAGCGCCTCGCGGACGAACATTGCCTTGGCTTCCGGCAGCTTGTTGACCACTTTGAGCCCGGTGTTGCGCAGCCAGCGCAGCGGCAGCGGGTCAGCCTGAAACAGACGCTCAAAGCCTTCCATCGCGGCCATCAGCGCCAGGTTGTGCGGCATGCGGCGGCGCTCGTAGCGACCCAGCACGCGCACGTCCGACAGCAACTCGCCACGTGCCGCTGCATGAGTCAGCACTTCGGCCAGCACGGCGGCGTCGAGAAACCCGAGGTTCACGCCCTGCCCGGCCAGCGGGTGAATGGTGTGCGCCGCGTCGCCGATCAGGGCAAGGCCTTTGGCGACGTAGCGTTTGGCGTGGCGCTGACGCAGCGGGACGCACAAACGTGCATCGACTGCCAGCACCTGCCCCAAACGCCCTTCAAACGCCTGCTCAAGCTCCTTGCAGAACACTTCATCGGTCACTGCCATCAGCCGCTCGGACTCGGCGGGCGTCACCGACCAGACAATCGAGCTCCAATGCTCGCCTTCACGATCAAGCGGCAGAAAGGCCAGCGGCCCTTCGTCGGTGAAACGCTGCCAGGCGGTCTTTCTGTTCGGTTCGGCCGTGCGCACGCTGGTCACGATTGCGTTGTGCAGGTAATTCCATTCTCGGGTCGGCGTACCGGTCAAACGGCGCACGGCGGAGTTCGCGCCATCGGCCGCCACGACCAAGGGGGCGCGGAGCTTGTGGCCGTCAGACAGGGTCAGCAGCCAGTCATCGCCGGAATAGCGCATCTGCTCCAGCCGTGCGTTGGCCAACAGGCCGATATCGCTGTCATGCAGGCGGTCGAGCAACGCGTCCTGAACCACACGGTTTTCGACGATGTGACCGAGCACATCGGCGTGCACGCTGGAGGCGGAGAAGTGGATCTGCCCGGTGCCGCTGCCGTCCCACACATGCATGTGGCTGTAGGGGCTGACGCGCCGTCCGGCGATGCCTTCCCACACGTCGAGGCGCTGCAGAATCCGCTGGCTGGCCGCAGACAGGGCACTGACCCGCGGCTCGAACGTGGAGTCCGCGTCAAACGGCTTGACGCTCAACGCACCGCCATCGACCACGATGACGTCCAGGCCACTGCCTTGCAGGGCCAGCGCAAGGGCGCTGCCGACCATGCCGGCACCGACGATCAGCACATCTGCACGCGTTTCCATGTTCACACCGTTCCCGCTTGCGGCCGCAGCCGTGTTGAAAGTGCCTGCCTCAGACATCGGTTCGTGTCCCCAGGCCCATCGCTTGACGGGCAAACCAGCGCTTGGCGGTGGGCAGCAGGTCCAGCCCCAGCAGTCCGAGGTTACGCCCTGTGGTCACCGCCGACTGCGTGCTGCCGAACAGGCGCGTCACCTTGTCACTGAAACCCACGGTCAATTGTTGATCGGCTCGTTGACGTTCACGGTAGATCTGCAGCGTTGCCAGGTCACCCAGCGCCGCGTCGCTGTCGAGCAGCGTTTCGGCGAGCGCATCGGCATCGCGCAGCGACAGGTTGAAACCCTGCCCGGCAATCGGGTGCAGGCTGTGTGCGGCGTTACCGAGAATCACCAGATGCGAGCGCACCTGCTCTTCGGCTTCGACCAGCGCCAGCGGATACACATGCCGCGCGCCGACCTGACGCAAGGTGCCGAGGCGGTAGCCGAACACACCCTGCAGCTCTTCCAGAAAACTGCGGTCGTCCAGCTCGGCGAGACGCTGGGTGTCATTGCCACGACGCGTCCAGACCAAGGCGCAACGATTGTCCGGCAATGGCAGCAGGGCCATCGGGCCGTCATCGGTAAAGCGTTCGAACGCCTGACCGCAGTGAGCCTCACTTGGCGTGATGTTGGCGATCAACGCGCTCTGATCATAGGGCGTCTGCCGTACACCGATGCCCAATTGCTCGCGCAGACTGGAGCGGCCGCCGTCAGCCAGCACAGCGAGGTCGCATTCCAGTTCGGTTTCGTCGGCCAGCGTCAGGCGATACCCATCCGCCAACGGCTGCATGCTGCGCACCTCGGCGGGCACGCGCCAGCTGACGACATCACGGTCCAGCCCGGCCCACAGGCACGGCCCCAGCCAAGCGTTTTCAACCACGTAACCGAGTGCAGGCACGCCTTCCTCGATGGCCGACAGACGCGTCGCACCGAAGCGGCCACGGTCGGACACCTGAATCTGCAGAATCGGCTCGGCCCGGCGCGAGATCTGCTGCCAGACGCCAAGACGCTCATAAATACGACGCGCCCCAAACGACAGCGCCGAGGAGCGGGCGTCATAGCTGGGCTGATAGGTTTCGCCTGGCGCGAACGGTTCGATCAGAACGATTTTCCAGCCACGGGCCTTGGCGCCTGCCTGCAAGGCAAGCGCAAGGCTCGCGCCGACCAGTCCGCCACCGACGATGGCTATGTTGAAACGGCTCATGCTGCCTGAACCCGTGAGGCGGCCATCAGCGCTTCGATCTCGGCCACGGTTTTGGGCACGTCGCCGGAGAGCACTTCACAGCCTTTCTTGGTTACCACCACGTCGTCCTCGATACGCACGCCGATACCTCGCCATTTCTTTGCGACATTCAGATTGTCAGGAGACACGTAAATGCCGGGTTCCACGGTCAGCGCCATGCCGACTTCCAGCACGCGCCATTCTCCGCCGACCTTGTATTCGCCCACATCGTGCACGTCCATGCCCAGCCAGTGTCCGGCCCGGTGCATGTAGAACGCCTTGTAGGCTTCGTCTTCAATCAACTGGTTCACGTCGCCCTGCAACAGACCCAGCTCGACAAGCCCGGCGGTAATTACCTGGACCGTCGCTTCATGCGCCTGGTTCCAGTGCTTGCCCGGACCGATGGCCTCGAAGGCCGCGTATTGGGATTTGAGCACCAGTTCGTAGATGGCCTTCTGTTCCGGCGAGAACGTGCCACTGACCGGAAAAGTGCGCGTGATATCGCTGGCGTAACAGTCGATTTCGCAACCGGCGTCGATCAGCACCAGATCGCCGTCCTTGAGGGCCGCGTCGTTCTGCTGGTAATGCAGGATGCAGGCGTTGCGGCCCGAGGCGACAATGGAGCCGTAGGCTGGCATCTTCGCGCCGCCTTTGCGGAATTCGTAATCCAGCTCGGCTTCAAGGCTGAACTCATGCAGCCCGGCCCGGCAGGCCTGCATCGCCCGCACGTGAGCACGCGCAGAAATCTGTGCGGCGCCGCGCATCACCTTGATCTCGGCGGCCGACTTGTACAGGCGCATGTCATGCAGCAGATGATCCAGCGCGACAAATTCGTTGGGCGGCTGTGCGCCCAGGTGCGCCTTGGACCGGATCACGTTGATCCACTCCATCAGGTGGCGATCGAACTCAGGGTTGCTGCCCATCGCCGAGTACACCCGGTCTCGGCCTTCGATCAGCCCTGGCAGGATGTCGTCGATATCGCTGATCGGAAACGCATCGTCCGCGCCGAAATCACGAATCGCGCCTTCCTGCCCGGCACGCAGACCTTCCCACAGCTCGCGCTCGGCATTGCGTTCGCGGCAGAACAGCACGTACTCGCCATATTCACGGCCCGGAATCAGCACGACCACGGCTTCCGGTTCCGGAAAACCACTCAGGTACTGAAAATCACTGTCCTGACGATAGACGTGCTCGACATCACGATTGCGAATCGCCACAGCCGCAGCCGGCAGAATCGCAATGCTGTTGGGCTCCATCTGGGCCATCAGGGCTTTGCGTCGGCGGGCGTATTCGGCCTTGGGTATATGGATCATCGGCAACGTATGTCCTGATGGCGCGCATCGGTCCAAGCCTTGGGCATCAACCGATACGCAATGATGGGCAATCAGTGCAGGGAAGGCTTGGGTTCCGGCGTGGCGGGCTTGTTGCACTCGGTGAACAGCAGCAGCGGCGCAACGCGCAGGTATTCCATGACTTCCATGTAATCGGTTTCGCCGTCCTCGGACTCTTCCAGCGCGTCCTGAACCTGGGCAATGGCGGCCAGATCCTGCAGAACTTCGGTTGCCTCGATGCTCAGCACCTTGTCACCCGCTGCCAGACCGAAGCCCGACAGGAAACCCTGGCACCACTGACCCAGCGCCGCAGCACGGTCCGCCAGTGGCTCGTCGTCGCCCGGCAGCAACAGGACCACGGTCATGTCGTCGCTGGTGAGTTCGCCCTTGACCATTTCCTGCAGGCCGATCAGCGCCTGGCGGACGTTGTCTTCCGGCTCGGTTTCGAGCAGCACAGAGGCGTCGGCAAACCAGCCTTCGTTGTCGAAGCCTGCGCCCGCGCAGCTGCGGCCCAGCAGCAGGCCATGAAGTTCAGCGGGAGAAACCGGATGACCACTGCCGTTGAGCAGGGTGGCGAATGCTTTGTACGGAGAATTCTGAATAGGCATGGGTAGCTAGTCGCCAAACGGCGCAATGTCTAGAATGAAGGCCTTGTATCCTAGACTATCCGCGCGCCAAGATCATCAACGCGACGGTTTGGGCTTGAGCGTGAACACGACACCCCTGCCATTCATCAGAAAGTACTCAGTGGAAAACAATGGAAGACACCGACCTGCAAGCGCTGATGAAACGAGTGGAGCTGCTGCTCAGGCACGCCGAGCAACTAAAATCCCAAAACGCACTCCTATTAGCTCAGGAAAAGTCCTGGCGCGAGGAACGCGCCCACCTCATTGAAAAGAACGAAATCGCCCGGCAGAAGGTCGAGTCAATGATTTCGCGCCTCAAAGCTTTGGAGCAAGACTCATGAGTAATGGCAACAGCGTGACCGTTCAGATCCTCGACAAGGAATATTCCATCATCTGCCCTCAGGAAGAGCGCACCAATCTGGTCAGCGCTGCCCGCTACCTGGATGGAAAGATGCGTGAAATCCGTAGCAGCGGCAAAGTCATCGGCGCCGATCGCATTGCGGTAATGGCCGCTCTGAATATCACTCACGACCTGCTGCACAAGCAGGATCTGCCTGACGTACAGGCCAGCGGCTCGACCCGTGAACAGGTTCGCGATCTGCTCGACAAGGTCGATCTGGTGCTCGCCACCGACACGCCCGGCACACCGGATTCAACACGGGGCTGATTATTTCGGGGCATTTCTGTATACTTGCGCCGCTCCCTGGAGTGCTTGCCAGTCGGTCATGTCCCTGAGCCGATACGCACAACCACGGGGGTTGCACGTTGGGGTTGGTGTGCATGTCCGCTCGACGGAAAGCCTTAAAACCTCCTGCAATCTCCACCTTGAACTTTCGGGTTCAAGGGCTACACCGACAGCGGTTCGTCGGGGAGTCCTTATTCAATCCATTGCCAGCCCAACTGCCTGGCAATGACGATCCCGCCTTGATACGCACCTCAAGGATCAATCTTCCGGATCAGCCTGCATGACCTCTCGCTCATGACCAGCGCACCTTCACTCTCACGCCCGCAATTGCGCCGCCAACTGCGCAAGGCCCGTCGATCCCTGACCCGCAGCCAGCAACGTGAAGCCGCCCGTGGCCTCTATCGGCAACTGGCGCAGCATCCCTTGTTCCGACGCGCCCGACATGTCTCGCTGTACCTGCCCAGGGACGGCGAGATCGACCCCCGCCTGTTGCTGCGTGCGGCGCAGCGGCGCGGCAAGGCGACGTACCTGCCGGTTCTCAATGCCTGGCCAAGAACCCGCATGGTCTTTCAGCGCGTGCGCCCCGGCGAGAAATTCAAGCCCAACCGCTTCCGCATTCCCGAGCCGCGTATCAATCGCGCAAAACAGCGCAGGATCTGGGCGCTCGATCTGGTGCTAATGCCGCTGGTGGGATTCGATGACGAAGGCGGGCGTCTGGGCATGGGTGGCGGCTTCTATGACCGCAGCCTGGCGTACCGGGCGCGCAGAAGCACATGGCGCAAGCCGGTGCTGCTCGGTCTGGCGCATGAATGTCAGAAGGTGGAGCGATTGGCGCAGGCCAGCTGGGATGTCCCATTGCAGGGTACGGTATCGGACAAGCGCTGGTATCTGGCTCAGGCACTCTGACCGGTCAGGCTTCGTGGCGAAGGCGTATAGCGGTCAGAGCGAGAGGGGGCGTATCGAGGGGAGAATCAGTGCCGACCGGGCACTTTCTGTTGTTGCTGGGTAATCTCGACGGGCATGTCTTCCTTGCTTGTCCACAGGCTCTGCGCATAACCGGTTGTCACGACACCCAAGCCAAACAATACGACCAGAATCCAGAGTAAATCAGGCTTGCGTTTCATTGACTGCCCTCCTTAGGCAAATCAATACGGTGTCAGCAGCGGTTTTCTACGAGCCGTGCAGCAGCGTGGTGCTTAAAGGGCGGCATTCTGCGATAACGTGATCCAGTACGCAAATGCTGGCGCCAACCGACTGTCGGTTTGTCATCAAACTCACATGAACTTATCACTCGAGGAGCAACCCGTAATGGCCTATTGGCTGATGAAGTCCGAGCCCGACGAGCTTTCGATCAGCGACTTGCAACGTCTGGGCAAGACCCGCTGGGACGGTGTGCGCAACTATCAGGCACGCAACTTCATCAGGTCCATGGCGGTTGGTGATGAATTCTTTTTTTACCATTCCAGCTGCCCCGAGCCAGGCATAGCGGGGATCGCGAAGATCACTGAAGCCGCTTACCCCGACCCTACCGCGCTGGACCCTGACAGTCATTACCACGACGCCAAAGCCACACCCGAAAAGAATCCATGGAGCGCCATCGACGTGGAGTTCGTGGAACACTTCGGCAAAGTGCTCGGCCTCGGCTACCTGAAACAGCAAAGTCAGCTGGAACAACTGCCTCTGGTGCAGAAGGGTAGCCGACTTTCGGTCATGCCGGTCACCGCCGAACAATGGGCGGCGATTCTGGCGTTGCGCTGATCGGGCTTACTGGACGATGAAGTTGTTGAACAGCAGGTCCTCAACGACCGGCTTGCCCTCTTCATCGTTCATGACGCGCTGGACCTGCTTGAGCGCTTCCTGACGAATGTTTTCCTTCGCTTCGGCGCTGCTCATGCTGTCCACGGTCTGCTGGGTGAACAGCGACACCAACTGATTGCGGATCAGCGCATCGTTGCGCTTCACAGCCGCTTCAGCGTCGGCACCGGTGACACGCAGGGCGATGTCAGCCTTGTAGACGCGCAGCTTGGGGCCGCCATCCAGCGCGTAATTGCCCACGAACGGTGGTGTCAGGGAAACATAGGCCGCCTTGGGCGGACCTTCTTCCTTGGCTTCTTCCTGCGCCATGACGGGCAACGACAAGGCCAGTAACATCAGAATCCACGCTTTCACAGTCCACTCCTTAATTCGGTTTGCCGCATAGCTTATACAGCCGATATAGCTTATGTGTACTTATCAGGCCGAGTCATGCTCATTGACCCGCACACCCGCTTAACTGACTTTATCGGCCATCTCTGGAAAAGGAATAGCCCCGATGAAAGCCCTCTTGTGCAAAGCCTTCGGCCCCGCCAGCACGCTGGTGCTCGAAGATATCCCTGCGCCTGACATCAAGAAGAACGAAATCCTGCTCGACGTCCACGCCGCCGGGGTCAACTTTCCAGACACCCTCATCATAGAAGGTAAATACCAGTTCAAGCCGCCCTTCCCCTTTTCACCAGGCGGCGAAGCAGCCGGCGTGATCTCGACGGTCGGGGAAAAAGTCACCCACCTCAAACCCGGCGACCGCGTCATGGCCCTCACTGGCTGGGGCAGCTTCGCCGAGCAGGTCGCCGTGCCGAACTACAACGTGTTGCCCATTCCCGAAAGCATGGACTTCACCATAGCCGCCGCCTTCAGCATGACCTATGGCACCTCGATGCACGCCCTCAAGCAACGCGCCAACCTGCAGCCCGGCGAAACCCTGCTGGTGCTCGGCGCATCCGGCGGCGTCGGCCTGGCTGCGGTAGAAATCGGCAAGGCGCTGGGTGCACGCGTCATCGCCGCTGCAAGCTCGGCAGAGAAACTCGAAGTCGCCAAAAACGCAGGCGCCGACGAACTCATCAACTACACCGACACCAGCCTCAAGGATGAAATCAAACGCCTCACCAACGGCAACGGCGCCGACGTGATCTACGACCCGGTCGGCGGCGACCTCTTCGACCAGGCCATCCGCGCCATCGCCTGGAACGGACGCCTGCTGGTCGTCGGCTTCGCCAGCGGCCGCATTCCCGAACTGCCAGTCAACCTGGCCCTGCTCAAAGGCGCTTCGGTGGTGGGGGTGTTCTGGGGCTCCTTTGCACAGCGCCAGCCGCAGGATAACGCCGCGAACTTCAAGCAGCTGTTTGCGTGGTTTGAGGAAGGGAAGCTGAAGCCGCTGGTGTCGCAGGTCTATCCGCTGGAGCGGGCTGGTGAGGCGATTGATGCGTTGGGGGAAAGGCGGGCTGTGGGGAAGGTGGTGGTTTCGATTGGCTGAGATATCTGAAACCCGGCCTGATGGGGCAGGACATCGCTCCTGTAGCGATATATCTGACAGAACCATAAGTCTATTCTTATAGATACAGGCTTAAAAATTCGGCCTACTAGCGCTTGACAACGGAAGGCAAATGTTTGAGATTGCCGCCGTTAATCCGGTGCTCCGGCGTGAACACACTCGAAGAAAAATGGCATGTCGATTTGCTTGTGGCGAATTGATATCAAATGGCTTGGTTTTATCAGTCCGCTCAAATATGATGTGCTGGCAAACCGTTGTGATGGTCGGTGATTAGCGCCTCAGTCGGTTTTTAGACATGAAGACGCAGATCGATTATCCTCAACGGAGCAATTTACAATGGAATGTGCTGAGTTCGATCCGATACTGGAGATTCCGTGCGAAGAGTACGGAATGATAGGAAAATTCTTCTACATTCAAAAGTTTATCGTCGGATCTGTCGATTATCGAATGCTGTTCATGCCACTCATAGCAGACACGACTTCCAGTCGAGCCAGGCTTGAAGCGGACCTTGGAAGCCTGTCCGACAATATTTACGAAGTGAAATTTGTGCTCGGTCTGGATTTTGAAAATCCATCGGGATTTCAATTTGCGACGCCAAAAGACCTTGGAATGAAGCCTCTATTCCGGCGAGGGATGGAGAGCTTAGGAGAACGGCTCGTCGAGAGCATGGTCCATTTTGGTAAAAAAATCCCTTGTGACGGCTTCGTTGCCATTGCCTTGGATGACAAGCCAAAATTGAACCTATACTACTCACGGCTACTCGAATCACATGCATCCGATTTAAAGCAATCGGGCTATGAAGCTAAATGTTGCCTAGGAGGGCAGGGATATGCACTATTCCGCACCAGAATCGAAATCCCTAGTGAGCGATCTGCAAGCGCTGAAGCGTGAAAAAATCGCGATGGCAGCAAAGGCATTCGCTAAAGCTAAGGCAGAAGGCACTATAAGAGTTGTAGATCCTCAGCGCCTCCATCTGGTCACCACCGCATAAGATTTCCTAATCAGGATGCGATTACCGAGCCATTTGCTGGCGCATTCAAATGCCCGTATCGAAAGATACGGGCATTTTTCGTTCAAAGCCCTCAATAAGGTGAAGGATACTGTTTTGGGCTAGGTAACATTTTTTAAGAGAGCCTACCCTCCTGTACACGAGTAATCGTGAAAACATCCTACTGCCAAGCTGAATCGTTAAACCTCCGAAGCGTTCATAAAACAACACGCCCAAGCCCCGATTTACGGGGTTTTTCAGTCAAAAGGCACTGCTTTTTTCTGTAACGAAAATGTAATATTCGCTTTCGCAAAAAAATAAGAACCCGGAGAGTCTCTATGTTTGCGTTTTTCCGCCCTGCCAGGCACAAGGCACCCCTTCCCGAAGAAAAAGTCGACAGCACCTACCGCCGCCTGCGCTGGCAGATCTTCGCGGGTATTTTCATTGGTTATGCGGGTTACTACCTGCTGCGCAAGAACTTCTCGCTGGCGATGCCTTATTTGATCGATGAGGGTTACACGCGCGGTCAGTTGGGCGTGGCGATGTCGGCGATTGCGATTGCCTACGGTCTGTCGAAGTTCTTGATGGGGATCATCTCCGACCGGTCAAACCCACGCTATTTCCTGCCCTTCGGCCTGCTGGTGTCGGCCGGGATCATGTTCATCTTTGGTTTCGCGCCGTGGGCGACGTCCAGTGTCACGATCATGTTCGTGCTGCTGTTCATCAACGGCTGGGCGCAAGGCATGGGCTGGCCGCCGAGCGGGCGGACGATGGTGCACTGGTGGTCGCAGAAAGAACGTGGCGGTGTGGTGTCGGTGTGGAACGTGGCGCACAACGTCGGTGGCGGCCTGATCGGTCCACTGTTCCTGCTGGGCATGGGCTGGACCAATGACTGGCACGCGGCATTCTACGTCCCGGCGGCCGTTGCCTTGCTGGTTGCCGTGTTTGCGTTTGCGACGATGCGCGACACGCCACAGTCGGTGGGCCTTCCGCCTATCGAGCACTACAAGAACGATTATCCGGAAGGCTACGATGCCAGCCATGAAGAAGAATTCAGCGCCAAGGAAATCTTCGTCAAATACGTGCTGCGCAACAAATTCCTCTGGTACATCGCGATGGCCAACGTGTTCGTCTATCTGCTGCGCTACGGCGTGCTGGACTGGGCACCGACCTACCTCAAGGAAGCCAAGCACTTCACGGTCGACAAGACCTCGTGGGCCTATTTCCTCTACGAGTGGGCCGGTATTCCGGGCACGCTGCTGTGCGGCTGGATGTCGGACAAGATCTTCAAGGGCAATCGCGGCCTGACCGGCATGGTGTTCATGTTCCTGGTGACCATCGCCACGCTGGTGTACTGGCTGAATCCGGAAGGCAACCCGACGGTCGACATGATCGCGCTGGTGTCCATCGGTTTCCTGATCTACGGCCCGGTGATGCTGATCGGTCTGCAGGCGCTGGAACTGGCGCCCAAGAAGGCGGCAGGGACGGCGGCAGGCTTTACCGGCCTGTTCGGTTATCTGGGCGGCTCGGTCGCAGCGAGCGCGGCGATGGGCTATACCGTGGACCATTTCGGCTGGGACGGTGGCTTCGTGCTGTTGATCGGCGCGTGCATTCTGGCCATGGTGTTCCTGGCGCCGACGCTGCGTCACAAACAAGTTGCCAGCACCTCGCGTGAAGCCAAGGCCTGATTCAGGCAGTCGCTGACTGGCACCGCTTGAGCCGCGCCTCCAGATGCAAATCCGGCATGGCGTGGCTGCGCAGGGCGATGGCGGTCTGCTCGACGTAATCGCGGGTGGTTCCATACCGCCCGCTTGCGCTGGCCAGCACCTGGCTCAGCACGCTGTCCGGCAGATTGCCGGCATAGCTCGGTAAATGCCGCTCCAGCACGAACCCCAACGCCTGAACCTGCCTGCCATCTTCAAGACGGCAGCTGAGCCAGTGTGGGCGATAGGAGGGATAAGGCATCTCGCGCTGCCAGAGCGCCAGCAATGAATCTTCCAGACACTCATCCGGCAGCCGATAGGCAAAGCCGGTGCAGGAGCCGCCACGGTCCAGACCAAACACCAGTCCCGGAACCTCCGGCGTGCCGCGGTGCTCGTGGGACCACAGGTACAAACCGCGATGATATCCATGCACGCGTCCGCGCTGGCGCTCGACGGCGGTGCATTCAGGTCGCCAGATCAGTGAGCCGTAGGCGAACAGCCAGACCGGACCACCCTTGTGACGCTTCATGGTGGCGTCCATGGATGCGAGCAACTGCTCGCGTGTCAGTTGCGGGCCAAGATCGATGACAGGTGGATACGTCAGGCCCAGACCGTCGTGCACAGCTACGGCCAGTTCGTTGATTGGGTTCTCCATTTGCCTCCCTGACAGTCTGACTGCCAGTCTTTGCCGAGCCCCGCTGAATCGCTCACGGGCGAGCGGCCTCAGGGTGTCGTGGTACGTTCTTCGCTGCAGGCCAATGGCCTTTTTGCCAAAAAGAATCTGGCGACGATTTGACATCGCCAGACGCTATAAGCGGATCCAAGCAATTTACAATCCAGCCGGACCACCGTCAGTCAGGTATCAGGGACGCGGCGCGTAGGCAAACACGTCCGCACGCATCTGATGGGCGTCCATACCGGCACTGACCAGCGCGTCGAGGGTGCCGTAGATCATCGCAGGCGAGCCGCTGCCGTAAACGTGCACCGCCGAAAGATCCTTGATGTCGTCGCAGACCGCCTCGTGCAGCATGCCGCAGCGCCCTTCCCAGCCGCACAGATCACTGACAACCTTGTGCAGGAACAGGTTGGGCAGTTTCGCCCATTCGTCCCAATGGCTGATGTCGTAGAAGTCTTCGGGACGTCGCACGCCCCAGTACAGATGCACCGGGTGACTGAAGCCTGTGACGCGGCAATGCTCGATGAGGCTGCTCATCTGCGCCATGCCAGTGCCTGCGGCGATCAGAACCAGCGGCCCGTCAGGCAGCTCGGCCAGGTGGGTGTCGCCAAATGGCAGTTCGACCCGAGCCATCGCGTTGCGCTGCAATTGCTCAATGAGGCTGCGCGCGCTGTCTTCGCGCACCAGCACGTGCAGCTCCAGATCACGTCCTCGATGAGGAGCCGAGGCAATGGAGAACGCTGATTTCTCGCCATTCTCACGTTCGATCATCAGGTATTGTCCGGCATGGTAGCGCGGCGCCTTGCCTGCCGGAGCGCGCAGCCCCACACGCCAGACATCGCCGCCGACCTCGACGCATTCGCTCAACTGGCAGGCAAAACTGCGCACCGGCAGCTCGCCCTTGGCCAGCACGCCGTCCCACAGCACCACGCAGTCTTCCAGCGGCTCGGCCAGACAGGTGTAGATCTCGCCGTGATCGTGCTCCTGACCCGACTGCATGACCCGGCCTTCGACCAGCAGCGCCGAGCAGACGTGGCAGTTGCCATTGCGACAGCTCTGCGGGCATTCATAGCCCAGACGCTGTGCGGCATCGAGAATCCGTTCACCCGGCAAGGCTTCCAGCACGGCCCCGGAGGGCTGCAAGGTTACGCGCATCACTTGATTCCCAACTGATCCCAGATCTCGTCGACCCGGCGTGTGGTGGCTTCGTCCTTGACGATCGCCCTGCCCCATTCGCGACTGGTTTCACCCGGCCACTTGTTGGTCGCATCCAGGCCCATCTTGGAGCCCAGACCGGATACCGGCGAGGCGAAGTCCAGATAATCGATAGGCGTGTTGTCGATCATCACGGTGTCGCGCTTGGGGTCCATGCGCGTGGTGATCGCCCAGATCACGTCATTCCAGTCGCGGGCATTGATGTCATCGTCGGTGACGATCACGAACTTGGTGTACATGAACTGCCGCAGGAACGACCAGACGCCCAGCATCACGCGCTTGGCATGGCCGGGATACTGTTTCTTGATGGTCACGACGGCCATGCGGTACGAGCAGCCTTCAGGCGGCAGGTAGAAATCGACGATTTCAGGAAACTGCTTCTGCAGGATCGGCACGAACACTTCGTTCAGGGCAACGCCCAGAATCGCGGGTTCATCCGGTGGACGGCCGGTGTAGGTGCTGTGGTAGATCGGCTTGATGCGATGCGTAATGCGCTCGACGGTCAGCACCGGGAAGCTGTCCACTTCGTTGTAATAGCCGGTGTGGTCGCCGTAAGGACCTTCATCGGCCATCTCGCCGGGATGGATCACGCCTTCAAGCACGATCTCGGCGCTGGCGGGCACTTGCAGGTTGCTGCCCCGGCACTTGATCAATTCAGTGCGAGAGCCTCGCAACAGGCCGGCGAAAGCGTATTCGGAAAGGCTGTCCGGCACGGGAGTGACCGCGCCCAGAATGGTCGCCGGATCAGCACCCAGCGCCACGGCGACCGGATAGGGTTCGCCCGGATGCCTGGCGCACCAGTCACGGAAATCCAGCGCGCCGCCGCGATGGCTGAGCCAGCGCATGATGATCTTGTTGCGGCCGATGACCTGCTGGCGATAGATGCCCAGGTTCTGGCGTTCCTTGTTCGGGCCTTTGGTAACGGTCAGGCCCCAGGTGATCAGCGGCGCGACGTCGCCCGGCCAGCAGGTCTGGACCGGCAGCATGCCGAGGTCGACGTCATCACCTTCGATGACCACTTCCTGGCAGGGCGCATCTTTCACGACCTTGGGCGCCATCGCGATGACCTTGCGGAAGATCGGCAGCTTGGACCAGGCGTCTTTCAAACCCTTGGGCGGCTCGGGCTCCTTGAGGAAGGCCAGCAGTTTGCCGATCTCACGCAATTCGCTGACGGCCTCGGCGCCCATGCCCATGGCAACCCGCTCAGGCGTGCCGAACAGGTTGCCCAGCACCGGAATATCGAAGCCGACCGGCTTTTCGAACAACAGGGCCGGGCCCTTGGCGCGCAGGGTGCGATCACAGATCTCGGTCATTTCCAGCACGGGCGAAATCGGCATCTGAATGCGTTTCAGCTCTCCGCGCTGCTCAAGCTGCTGTACGAAATCCCTTAGATCTTTGAATTTCATTAACCCGGCCACTTATCCAAATAGACGCACATCGTACCTGCTCTGAGCCTTCAAGGCAGCTAATGAGCCAAACGGCGGCCAAAAAAAATGGCACCCCGAAGGATGCCATTTCTTGAACCGACCCGTCTGTTACTTGCGTTTCATCGACAGGAAGAATTCATCGTTGGTCTTGGTCTGTTTGAGCTTGTCGATCAGGAACTCGATCGCAGCGACCTCGTCCATCGGGTGCAGCAGCTTGCGCAGGATCCACATGCGCTGCAGCTCGTCATCAGCGGTCAACAGCTCTTCGCGGCGTGTGCCGGAGCGGTTGATGTTGATGGCCGGGAACACGCGCTTCTCTGCGATCTTGCGATCCAGAGGCAGCTCCATGTTGCCTGTACCCTTGAACTCTTCGTAGATGACTTCATCCATCTTCGAACCGGTTTCAACCAGTGCGGTGGCGATGATGGTCAGCGAGCCGCCTTCTTCGATGTTACGTGCAGCACCGAAGAAACGCTTTGGCTTCTCCAGAGCGTGCGCATCGACACCACCGGTCAGTACCTTGCCGGAGCTCGGGATGACGGTGTTGTAGGCACGGGCCAGACGGGTGATGGAGTCCAGCAGGATGACGACGTCTTTCTTGTGCTCGACCAGGCGCTTGGCCTTTTCGATCACCATTTCGGCAACCTGTACGTGACGGGTTGGCGGTTCGTCGAAGGTCGAGGCAACCACTTCGCCGCGCACGGTGCGCTGCATTTCGGTCACTTCTTCCGGACGCTCGTCGATCAGCAGAACGATCAGGTGCACTTCCGGATTGTTGCGTGTGATGTTCGACGCGATGTTCTGCAGCATGATGGTCTTGCCCGCCTTTGGCGGAGCAACGATCAAACCACGCTGACCTTTACCGATCGGTGCACACAGGTCGATGACACGACCGGTGAGGTCTTCAGTGGAACCGTTACCGGCTTCCATCTTCATGCGCACATTCGGGAACAGCGGCGTCAGGTTTTCGAACAGAATCTTGTTCTTGGCGTTTTCCGGACGGTCGTAGTTGATCGTGTCGACCTTGAGCAGAGCGAAATAACGCTCACCTTCTTTCGGAGGACGGATCTTGCCAACGATGGTGTCGCCGGTGCGCAGGTTGAAGCGGCGAATCTGGCTCGGGGAAACATAGATGTCGTCCGGGCCGGCCAGATAGGAAGCGTCTGCAGAGCGCAGGAAGCCGAAGCCGTCCTGGAGGATCTCCAGCACGCCATCACCTGAAATTTCCTCGCCACTTTTAGCGTGCCTTTTGAGCAGGGAGAAAATCACATCCTGCTTGCGCGAACGGGCCATATTTTCTATGCCAGCCTGTTCGGCCATTTCGAGCAGATCGGTAATCGGCTTTTGCTTGAGTTCAGTCAGATTCATATGGGAATGACGTAATCGTGTATGGAGGGGGAAATTAAGCTTTTGGCTTAATGAGGCCGCGCCGCAGAGAAGGCGACAGGATCGCGTACTAAATCGAAAGGAGAGCGTCGGCGACGGCTAGCAGGGGGCAACGGAGAAGCCGTTGCGGGGCCGAATGTACCACTCGATTTTGAAGGAGTCTAGTACGGCAGATGAAAAAAGCCCCGCTATTCGCAGGGCCTTGGGGCACTTCAGATGTTGGCGTCAAGGAAGGCAGCGAGCTGCGACTTCGACAGAGCGCCTACTTTGGTAGCCTCGACGTTGCCATTCTTGAACAGCATCAGAGTCGGGATACCGCGAACGCCGTGCTTGGCCGGGGTTTCCTGATTTTCGTCGATGTTCAGTTTGGCGACGGTCAGTTTGCCTTCGTAAGTGTTGGCAATTTCGTCCAGAACCGGGGCAATCATTTTGCAAGGGCCACACCACTCAGCCCAGTAGTCGACCAGTACAGGGCCTTGAGCCTTCAGTACATCGGCTTCGAAGCTGGCGTCGGTGACGTGTTTGATCTTGTCGCTACTCATGGATGTCTCCGAGTTCGTAGGCTAAAAAACGACGCTCATCATAGCGGGCCTTATGACATTCAGGAAGCGAAGGATCATTGAGTCTGGCTATGACGGTCTATGAGTCAGGTTATAGCTCATCGCTAGCTCGAAGGGGAAACGAAAACAATACCGGTGCGTAGCGCAGCGCCCCTGATGTGCTCCTGCATGGCCTTTTGCGCAGGACCGGAGGCATGTCGGGCCAGCGCTCGAAGGATCTTGCGGTGCTCCTGCCAGGTTTCCATCACCCTTGCAGCCCTTATGAATGGCATCTTCTGGCTTTCCAGGAAGATATCGGCACCTGCGGTCACGATCCCCAGCATGGCCTGATTGCCACTGGCCACCAGGATATGCCGGTGAAACTCGAAATCCAGACGCGCGGCCGCTTCGAAATCGCCAGCGCGCAGCTCCAGACGCATGGCCTCGACGTTATCTTCCAGCACATCCCGTTCGTCGGCGGTCAGTGTCACAGCGGCCAGACCGGCGGCAAAACCCTCCAGCGCATAACGCAACTGGAACGTATCTGCCGGAGAAACCTGAGCATCGAAAGGCCAGGAAAATCCGCTCGTGCGCCGTTCTGGTTCAGAAAATGACTGCACGAACACACCTTTGCCGGGCTGCACACTCACCACGCCCAGCGCACTGAGCGATGACAGCGCCTCGCGCAGCGACGCACGGCTGACACCCAGCAATGCCGCCAGATCGCGCTGCGACGGCAGGCTGTCGCCGGGTTTATAGCCCTGTTCATCAATCAGCTTGCGGATGGCCCTGAGGGCTGATTCCGGTACGGCGAGCGAATTATGCGGCATCACTGTTCAGGCCAGTCAGTCCAGTAAAAAGCCCTTTTAGCGCCATCCCGATCATTCGGCAAGCGACGCCCAGCGCTGGGGCGACGTGGCTTTCAGGCGCTCCAAAGCAGGGCGAACCCGCTACCAACTGTTCAGACCAGTAAGACCAAAAACAGGCTGGACACCTTGAGTTACGGTTCAAAACGAGTGGGTGGCATGGGCTGTGCACTGGGTGAACGGCCTACATCTTTCGTTCCGCCCGGAGAGTTCTCATGACCAAGCGTTACAGCGCCCTGCTTACTGCCTTGTTTGCCAGCCTGATGCTGAGCCAGGCGCCAGCCCACGCCAATGGCCTGGACGACGTCGTAGCGCGCGGCACCCTGAAAGTTGCCGTCCCCCAGGACTTTCCGCCTTTCGGTTCGGTCGGTCCGGACATGAAGCCACGCGGCCTGGACATCGACACCGCGCAACTGCTGGCCGACAAGTTGAAGGTCAAGCTTGAGCTGACGCCCGTCAACAGCACCAACCGCATCCCGTTCCTGACCACCGGCAAGGTCGACCTGGTGATTTCGAGCCTTGGCAAAAACCCGGACCGCGAGAAAGTCATCGACTTCTCCCGCGCCTACGCGCCGTTCTACCTGGCCGTGTTCGGTCCGCCTGATTCGCCGGTCAAGGAAATCGCCGACCTGAACGGCAAGACCATCAGCGTCACTCGCGGTGCGATCGAAGACATCGAATTGTCGGCCGTCGCTCCACAGGGCGCGACCATCAAGCGTTTTGAAGACAACAACTCCACCATCGCCGCCTACCTGGCCGGCCAGACCGACCTGATCGCCAGCGGCAACGTGGTGATGGTCGCCATCAGCGAGCGCAACCCCAAGCGCATCCCGGCGCTGAAAGTGAAACTCAAGGACTCGCCTGTCTATGTCGGCGTGAACAAGGGTCAGCCGGAACTGCTGGGCAAGGTCAACGAGATCCTGAACGCCGCCAAGGCTGACGGCACGCTGGAAAAGGCCTCCACCACTTGGCTCAAGCAGCCACTGCCAGCCGATCTCTGATCACCGTTTTCTGATTCACAGGGTTTGCCAATGGCTTATCACTTCGACTTTGCACCGGTTCTGCAGAACATTGATCTGCTGTTGCGCGGGGCATTATTCACGCTGGAATTGACGGCCATTGGCACCGTGCTCGGCGTCAGCCTGGGGATCGTCGGTGCCGTCGTAAGGGCCTGGAAGATCCAGCCCTTTGCGACGATCTTTGCGGTGTATGTGGAGCTGATCCGCAACACGCCTTTTCTGGTCCAGCTGTTCTTCATCTTTTTCGGCCTGCCCTCACTGGGCATGCAGATATCGGAATGGCAGGCCGCCGTGCTGGCGATGGTGATCAATCTGGGCGCCTATTCGACGGAGATCATCCGGGCGGGCATTCAGGCGATCTCCAAAGGACAGCTTGAAGCCTCGGCCGCCCTTGCGATGAGCCGCTACGAGACCTTTCGCTATGTGGTGCTGGTTCCGGCGCTGCGCAAGGTGTGGCCGGCGCTGAGCAGCCAGATCATCATCGTGATGCTGGGCTCGGCAGTCTGCTCGCAGATCGCGACGGAGGAGCTGAGCTTTTTCGCCAACTTCATCCAGTCCCGCAATTTCCGTTCGTTCGAGACCTACATCGTCACCACGCTGATCTACCTGTGCATGGCGCTGTTGATTCGTCAGTTGCTGGCCTGGATCGGGCGTCGCTACATCTCGAGGAGCAACTGATGGACTTTACCCTCTGGGATATCCTGCGCAATCTGCTGACCGGCCTGCAATGGACGGTGGCGCTGTCGCTGGTGGCCTTCATCGGCGGCGGGCTGATCGGCCTGCTGGTGATGGGCATGCGCACCTCGGAGAAATCCGGGCCGCGTGTGGCAGCCAGCTTATATATAGAGCTGTTTCAAGGCACACCGCTTTTGATGCAGCTGTTTCTGGTGTTCTTCGGCGTTGCGCTGATGGGAATGGACATTTCTCCCTGGGCTGCAGCCGCGCTGGCGCTGACGTTGTTCACCAGCGCCTATCTGGCCGAAATCTGGCGCGGCTGCGTCGAATCGATTTCCAAGGGTCAATGGGAAGCTTCGGCGAGTCTGGCACTGACCCCGTTCGAGCAGATGCGCTACGTGATCCTGCCGCAGGCGCTGCGCATTGCCATCGCCCCGACGGTCGGCTTCTCGGTACAGGTGGTCAAAGGCACGGCCGTAACCTCGATCATCGGTTTCACCGAACTGACCAAGACCGGCAGCATGCTGGCCAACGCCACCTTCGAACCTTTCATGGTCTACGGCTTCGTCGCCCTGGGCTATTTCATCCTTTGCTATCCGTTGTCGCTCTGCGCGCGTCATCTGGAAAGGAGACTGCATGCCTCTGCTTAGAATTTCCGCCCTGCACAAATACTACGGCGACCATCACGTTCTCAAAGGCATCGACCTCTCCGTTGAAGAAGGCCAGGTGGTGGCAATCATCGGCCGCAGCGGTTCGGGCAAGAGCACGCTGCTGCGCACACTCAACGGGCTGGAGTCGATCAACGACGGCGTGATCGAAGTCGATGGCGAGTACCTGGACGCTGCCCGCGCCGATCTGCGCACGTTGCGGCAGAAGGTCGGCATGGTGTTTCAGCAGTTCAACCTGTTCCCGCACCTGAGCGTGGGCGAAAACGTGATGCTCGCGCCGCAGGTCGTACAGAAAGTACCCAAGGCCGAGGCTGCGAAGCTGGCCAGGCAGATGCTGGAGCGGGTCGGGTTGAGCGAGAAGTTCGATGCGTTCCCGGACCGCCTTTCGGGTGGGCAACAGCAACGCGTAGCCATTGCCCGGGCGCTGGCCATGTCACCCAAGGTGCTGCTGTGCGACGAGATCACCTCGGCGCTGGACCCGGAACTGGTCAACGAAGTGCTCAGCGTCGTGCGTCAACTGGCCGCCGATGGCATGACCCTGATCATGGTCACCCACGAAATGCGCTTCGCCCGGGAAGTGGGCGACAAACTGGTGTTCATGCACGAGGGCAAGGTGCATGAAGTGGGCGACCCGAAAGAACTGTTCGCCCACCCGAAGACGCCAGAACTGGCCAACTTCATAGGATCGGTCGAGCAGGCTTGAGTATTGGCCAAAGGGAATAACAGGAGGAAGCGAACCGTCGCTTCCTCCTGCTAATAACACCGTTTGAAAGACACGTAACTTACCTGACGAAGACGAACCCGGTAATGAGTGATCACGTGACTGACTGAAGTTCCAAGACTTCAAGGTCCGCGACAAGCTGCTCCATTTCATGCTCAGGCTTGTCTCTGTTGTAGACACCCCATTTGGGCTCATTGGCCCCATCCATTGTCCGCCCTGCATATCGGCTCTTACCATCGAGCAATTGATCGACACCATTGTAATTAAGCGAGAACCAGCCTTCTGAATCAATGTCCGACAGGTGAAGGGTCAGGCTATAACTGTTCCATACATTATCCTGAGTCTTTGTTGTCCATACTGTTTTCCAGACCTCGCCCCTGTCTACGAACCTCAAAATGACCTCATCTCTTACCGCCGTCATGAGCAAGGGGTAGTTCTGGAGCCCACCCGGGTAAGACTTCCACTGAAAAATCACAAAATCTCCGTAGGCACTGTCGATTTTAGGAAGTTTACTTTTCCAGTTGAGCGTGTAGGTCCTGCCTTTTTGCCACTTATAAGCCTGAGCGCCGACCCGGATATTCCGACTTTCGCAGCGATAGCTTACCGAGTCGGACGGCTTAAAATAACGCCAGACATTCCTGTTTAAATCGCGATCATAGACATAGGTTATTGACCCGTTAGGTTCGACTTCCAGGCTACCAAATACGCTGGGTTGTCCAACCCATAAACGCGTTGCTGAGGTGGGGAGTTCATTAGACATGATAGAATCCTTTCTACTTAAAGCATGCATGACTTACACAGTACTGATCTTTTCGAACATTTCCGGAAGGGCGTCCAGCCACCACCAACACCTGCATGCTGTTCCATGATTATCTGCGCGGCCCTCTTATTATAGGCCCGGACGAACGTTGCTGGATCGTGACGATAGAAGGTCCACCGCCGCCTGCGTCCCCCGATCATGTACACGGAGAATGATCTAGCTGCCGCCTCCCGCCCGGAGACAGCGAGGGATCGTGTCACGACGTCGGGATAACCTGATCGCCTTCCAGCGCAAACAGTCGCACGCATAGCGTCCTGAGAGGCGTCACCATGCTCCGCGCTCAGCGTTATATGCAAATCTTGCCGTAGCCCACGAACTGTGGGAGTCATTCAGTCAGACACGTCACATCGAGGCGCGCATGCGAAGTGGGTGAGTGACCACTGAGCGAAGTAATACCGGGTATTTCCGCCGCCCGGACAGCTTCGCGTTGGCGGCAGAGGTGGATCGTGGCACGATGGCGCGGTTATCGAGAGGGATTGCCAGACCATGCCGCACTCTAAACCCAAGAATCTTTCACTGATCGCCGCTATCGACCTGGGCTCCAACAGCTTCCATATGGTTGTGGCAAAAGCCAATCAGGGCGAAATTCGCATTCTTGAGCGCCTGGGCGAGAAGGTGCAGTTGGCAGCCGGAATTACCGAAGAGCGCCAGCTCACTGAAGAATCGATGCAGCGGGGCCTCGACTGCCTCAAGCGCTTCGCCCAACTGATCAACGGCCTGCCGCTCGGCGCCGTGCGCATCGTGGGCACCAATGCCCTGCGCGAAGCCCGCAACCGCAACGACTTCATCCATCGCGCCGAAGAAATCCTCGGCCACCCGGTGGAGGTCATCTCCGGCCGCGAAGAAGCTCGCCTCATTTATCTGGGCGTCTCCCACACACTGGCGGACACCCCCGGAAAGCGCCTCGTGGCCGACATCGGCGGCGGCAGTACCGAGTTCATCATCGGTCAACGTTTCGAGCCGCTGCTGCGCGAAAGCCTGCAGATGGGCTGCGTGAGTTTCACTCAGCGCTACTTCCGCGACGGCAAGGTGACACCGGCCCGCTACGCGCAGGCGTACACCGCCGCCCGCCTGGAAATCATGAGCATCGAGCACGCGCTGCATCGCCTGAAATGGGATGAAGCCATCGGGTCGTCCGGCACCATTCGCGCGATTGGCGTTGCGCTCAAGGCCAATGGCTATGGCGCAGGCGAGGTCAACGCCGAAGGCCTGGCCTGGCTCAAGCGCAAACTGTTCAAGCTGGGTGACGTCGAGAAGATCGACTTCGACGGCATCAAGCCCGACCGCCGCGCGATTTTCCCGGCGGGTCTGGCGATTCTGGAAGCCATTTTCGACGCCCTCGAACTCAAGCGCATGGATCACTGCGAAGGTGCGCTGCGTGAAGGCGTGCTGTATGACCTGATGGGTCGCCATCATCACGAAGACGTGCGCGAACGTACGCTGACGTCGCTGATGGAGCGCTACCACGTCGACATGGAGCAGGCCGCTCGCGTCGAAGCCAAGGCATTGCATGCCCTGGAACAGGTCGCCGACAGCTGGGACCTGCAACACGAGAGTTATGCCGAGCTGTTGAGCTGGGCCGCCAAGGTGCATGAAGTGGGGCTGGACATCGCCCACTATCATTACCACAAGCATGGCGCCTACCTGATCGAGCATTCCGACCTGGCCGGTTTCTCACGCGAAGACCAGCAAATGCTCGCGCTGCTGGTGCGCGGTCATCGCCGTAACATTCCCAAGGACAAGTTCGCCGAGTTCGGCGATGAAGGCATCAAGCTGATTCGCCTGTGCGTGCTGTTGCGCTTCGCGATTCTGTTCCACCACATCCGTGGCACCCAGGAGATGCCACGTGTGGTGCTACGCGCCGACGGTCCGAACCTGGATGCAGAGTTCCCGGACGGCTGGCTGGAAAACAACCAGCTGACTCAGGCCGACTTCGCGCTGGAAGCGGAGTGGCTGACCCGAGTCGGCATCGTCTTCAGCGTACGCTGAGGACCGGGTTGCTCAGGCGCTCCAGCAGGGTCGCCTGGGCGCTTCGAGCGTTCTGGTTACCGGTCGGCGTGCTGCGCACGTAACGACCGTCAGACTGCAACAGCCAGCTGTGGGTGTTGTCGGTCAGGTAGCTTTCCAGCTCCTTCTTCACCCGCAGGATCAACTTCTTGCCTTCCACCGGGAAGCAGGTCTCGACACGCTTGTCGAGGTTGCGCTCCATCCAGTCGGCACTCGACAGGAACATCTGCTCGTCGCCGCCGTTGAGGAAGTAGAAGACCCGCGTGTGCTCCAGGAAGCGACCGATGATCGAGCGCACATGGATGTTGTGCGAGACCCCGGCGATGCCCGGACGCAGGCAGCACATGCCGCGCACTACCAGATCGATGCGCACGCCTGACTGACTGGCCTTGTACAGCGCGCGGATGATCTTCGGATCGGTCAGCGAGTTGAACTTGGCGATGATGTGCGCAGGTTTGCCGTCGACCGCGAACTGAGTCTCGCGGGCGATCATGTCGAGCATGCCTTTCTTCAGCGTGAACGGCGCGTGCAGCAGTTTTTTCATGCGCAGCGTCTTGCCCATGCCGATCAGCTGGCTGAACAGCTTGCCGACGTCTTCGCACAATGCATCATCGGAAGTCAGCAGGCTGTAGTCGGTGTACAGGCGGGCGTTGCCAGCGTGATAGTTACCGGTACCCAAGTGCGCGTAACGCACGATCTCGCCCGCCTCGCGACGCAGGATCAGCATCATCTTGGCGTGGGTCTTGAAGCCGACCACACCGTAGATCACCACCGCACCGGCGGCCTGCAGACGGCTGGCCAGTTGCAGGTTGGATTCTTCGTCGAAACGGGCACGCAATTCGATCACCGCGGTGACTTCCTTGCCGTTACGCGCCGCATCGACCAGCGCATCGACGATTTCCGAATTTGCGCCGCTGCGATACAGCGTCTGACGCACGGCCAGCACATGCGGATCTTTCGCGGCCTGACGCAGCAGGTCGACCACCGGCGTGAAGGACTCGAAAGGGTGCAGCAAGAGGATGTCCTGCTTGCTGATCACGCTGAAAATGTTTTCGCTGTTCTGCAACAGCTTGGGAATCGCTGGCGTGAACGGCAGGTATTGCAGCTCCGGATGGCTGTCCAGACCGGTGATGCTGAACAGCCGCGTCAGGTTGACCGGGCCATTGACCTGATACAGCTCGGACTCGTTCAGGTTGAACTGCTTGAGCAGGTAGTCCGACAGATGCTTGGGACAGGTGTCCGCCACTTCCAGACGCACTGCGTCGCCATAGCGGCGCGAGAACAGTTCGCCGCGCAGAGCACGCGCAAGGTCTTCCACGTCTTCCGAATCCAGCGCCAGGTCGGCGTTACGGGTCAGGCGGAACTGATAGCAGCCCTTGACCTTCATGCCTTGGAACAGATCATCAGCGTGAGCGTGGATCATTGACGACAGGAACACGAAATTGTCGCCCGGCCCGCATACGTCTTCGGGCACCTTGATGATGCGCGGCAGCAGACGCGGCGCCGGGATGATCGCAAGGCCCGAGTCGCGGCCGAAGGCATCGATACCTTCGAGCTCGACGATGAAGTTCAGGCTCTTGTTGACCAGCAACGGAAACGGGTGCGTCGGGTCGAGACCGATCGGGGTGATGATCGGTGCGATTTCGTCGCGGAAATAACGACGGACCCAGGCTTTGAGCTTGGCGGTCCAGTGACGGCGACGAATGAAGCGGACCTGGTGTTTCTCCAGCTCCGGCAGAAGAATATCGTTGAGGATCGCGTACTGGCGGTCGACATGACCGTGAACCAGTTCGCTGATGCGGGCCAGCGCCTGGTGCGGCTGCAAGCCGTCGGCACCGGCCTGTTCACGAGCAAAGGTAATCTGCTTCTTGAGGCCTGCGACACGAATCTCGAAGAACTCATCGAGGTTGCTGGAGAAGATCAGCAGAAACTTCAGCCGCTCCAACAATGGGTAGGACTCGTCGAGCGCCTGTTCCAGAACCCGTATGTTGAACTGCAACTGGGACAGTTCGCGATGGATGTACAGGCTGCTGTCGTCCAGGTTCGGCGCGACAACGGCAGGCACAGTGGCAGCGGGTGGCTCGATGGCGGGTACTACCTCGATGTCAGGGTCAACCATGGGTGCAGTCTCCTGAATATCGACTTCAACAGCGGCTTCGATGAGTCCTTCGGTATTCATGAATGTTCCTGTGAGGCTATTGCCCTTTCAGCAGTTGAGCAGCGCGTACGGCAAAATACGTGAGAATGCCGTCAGCTCCTGCGCGTTTGAAGGCGGTGAGGGATTCCAGAATCACCCCTTCACTCAGCCAGCCGTTCTGGATTGCAGCCATGTGCATGGCGTATTCGCCACTGACCTGATACACAAAGGTCGGCACCTTGAACTCATCCTTGACCCGATGAAGGATGTCCAGGTACGGCATACCCGGCTTGACCATCACCATGTCCGCGCCTTCAGACAGATCGGCAGCCACTTCATGCAGCGCTTCATTGCTGTTGGCCGGGTCCATCTGATAGGACGCCTTGTTGGCCTTGCCCAGGTTCAGTGAAGAACCTACCGCATCGCGGAACGGACCGTAATAGGCGCTGGCGTATTTCGCCGAGTAGGCCATGATCCGCACGTTGACGTGTCCGGCCAGTTCCAGCGCTTCACGAATGGCCTGAATACGACCGTCCATCATGTCGGACGGGGCAACCACCTGCGCGCCAGCATCGGCATGGGACAGGGCCTGTTTGACCAGCGCGTCGACCGTAATGTCGTTCTGCACGTAGCCTTCTTCGTCGAGAATGCCGTCCTGCCCGTGCGTGGTGAACGGGTCCAGCGCCACGTCAGTGATGACGCCCAGTTCGGGGAAGCGGTCACGCAGGGCACGTGTCGCGCGCTGCGCGATGCCTTCCGGATTCCAGGCTTCGGCGCCATCGAGGGATTTCTTTTCAGGTGGAGTAACCGGAAACAGTGCCAGCGCAGGAATGCCCAGCGCGACCCAGCTTTCGGCTTCCTTGAGCAGCAGATCGATACTCAGACGCTCTACGCCCGGCATCGAAGCCACGGTTTCACGACGGTTTTCACCATCGAGTACGAATACGGGAAGAATCAGGTCGTCGACGGTGACAACGTTTTCGCGGACCAGCCGACGGGAAAAGTCGTCGCGGCGATTACGGCGCAGACGAGTGAGAGGAAACAGGCGGTTAGCGGGGGTAAAGCTCACGGCGAGACTCCTGAGCCCGCATACGCGGGCAAGCGCGACAGTTATAAGCCGCCATTATGACCAATGTGTGACAGTCATGGTTCGACCTGCGACTGCAGGCCGCAGCGGCGCAACTGGAGAGAAAGGACCATTGTCACTGCAAGAATCTTTAACGTCGAGACACATATGGACACTTTCATCCTTGCGTTGGGCGCGTTAGGCTGCGCGTTCATTTCGCCAGCATCCAGACAATGCTCCAGAATTTCTTGAATGAGTTTGGCTACTTCGCCCTCTTCCTCGGCACCTTCTTTGAAGGCGAGACCATTCTGGTTCTTGCCGGATTTCTGGCTTTCCGTGGATACATGGACCTCAACATCGTCATCCTCGTGGCCTTTTGCGGAAGCTACGCGGGCGATCAGCTGTGGTATTTCATGGGGCGCAAGCATGGCCGCAAACTGCTTGCCCGAAAACCTCGCTGGCAGCTCATGGGCGACAAGGCGTTGAGGCTTGTGCGCAAACACCCTGACATCTGGGTGCTGAGCTTCCGCTTCGTCTACGGATTGCGAACGGTCATGCCGGTGGCCATCGGTCTATCCGGGTATCCGCCAGCGCGCTACCTGCTGCTCAATGGCATCGGCGCGGCAGTCTGGGCAGCAGCGCTGGGTTCGGCGGCGTATCATTTCGGCGCCGTGCTGGAAGGCTTGCTGGGTAACGTCAAGAAATACGAACTCTGGGTGCTCGGCGCCCTGATTCTTCTGGGCCTGGGTCTGTGGCTGCGTCGCCGCATCAAGAATGCCCGCATCGCCCGCGAAGCTCGCGCAGAGAGACAATTCTGCGCATCTTCAGCAGCCTCGGATCTGGACATGCCGGTCGAAACCCCTCTCGATCTGAAGAAAAAGTCCGACGACTGAATTCCCTTCTGAGTTCTCCGGGCACAGGTCAAAACACCTCGCCCGGATGCTGCGCCCTTCCCCGCCTGATCCCGCCCCGACAAAAACCGACACTGAACAGATGACGCTCAATGTGTTCCATTGGTAGATGCGTCATGACCAAGGAGTCGAATCATGCAAAAGAAAGTGGCTGTGATCCTGTCCGGCTGCGGCGTCTATGACGGTGCCGAAATCCACGAAAGCGTCCTGACCCTGCTGCGCCTCGACCAGCGTGGTGCGCAGGTGCAATGTTTCGCGCCGAACATCGCGCAGCATCATGTCGTCAATCACCTGACCGGCGAAGACATGCCTGAGACCCGCAACGTGCTGGTCGAATCGGCACGTATCGCGCGCGGCGAAGTGAAGGACCTGCGTGAGGCCGACGTCAACGATTTCGATGCGCTGATCGTTCCGGGCGGCTTTGGCTCGGCGAAGAATCTGTCGGACTTTGCACAGCAGGGCCAGGCCTGTCAGGTCAACGCAGAATTACTGGCCCTGGCCGAGGCCTTTGCGCTGGCAGGCAAGCCGGTCGGGCTGATCTGCATCACCCCGGCCCTCGCTGCCAAGATTTATGGCCCGGGCGTGATTTGCACCATTGGCAATGACCCGGAGACGGCAGCAGCCATCACTAAAATGGGCGGTGCGCATCAGGACTGTGACGTATCAGAGATTGTGGAAGACGAAGCCCGAAAACTGGTCAGCACCCCGGCCTACATGGTCGCCAAAAGCATCAGCGAAGCGGCGTCAGGCATCAACAAACTGGTTGATCGCGTGCTGGAACTGACTCAGGAACAGGACGCGTGAGAATGCGCGGCTGAGGGCCGTGCTCTCCGCGCCCCAAGCAAGTCTGCCTCAACACTGATCGTGCCCATCGCTGCGTGGGCATGCAGCCCCGTGACGCTCTGCGTTATATCCAAGTCTTGCTGCAAACACGGACTGTGGGAGGCGGCTTGCCGGCGATGCTTTTTTCTGAAGCGACCCATCAGCAACTGAACTGACGCCATCGCCGGCAAGCCGCCTCCCACGGGTACGTGTTTTACCCTGCGGTCTCAAGCCTGCGTTTCTCCGCAAGACGACTGCGGCCATACAGCACTGCAATCGCTGTCAGCGCGATGGCCTGTGCACCGAGCGAATACGCATCGGCATGAATGCCCAGCCAGTCGAATTCGAAGAATGGCACCGGCCGGGTGCCGAACACGCCGGCTTCCTGCAAGGCCTTGACGCCATGTCCGGCAAACACCACCGAGAGCGCACACAGCAGGGCTGCATTGATACCAAAGAACAGCGCCAACGGCAGTTTTGCCGAGCCGCGCAGGATGATCCACGCCAGACCAACCAGCAGCACCAGCGCTGTCGCGCCACCCGCCAGCACTGCGTTATGCCCGGCTGGCCCTGCCTGGAGCCACAGGGTCTCGTAGAACAGGATGACCTCGAACAGTTCGCGGTACACCGAGAAGAACGCCAGTACGGCAAAGCCGAAACGCCCACCGCCGCCGACCAGACTGCTCTTCACGTAATCCTGCCAGGCTGCGGCATGACGTCGGTCGTGCATCCACACCCCCAGCCACAGCACCATCACGCTGGCGAACAATGCGGTCGCACCTTCCAGCAGCTCACGCTGCGCGCCACTCACGTCGATCACATAGGCGGCCAGCGCCCAGGTCGCCAGGCCTGCCAGTAGCGCCAGGCCCCAGCCGACGTTGACGCTGCGCACCGCCGATTGCTGTCCGGTGTTGCGCAGAAACGCAAGAATTGCCGCCAGCACCAGAATCGCTTCCAGCCCTTCGCGCAACAGAATCAGCAGGCCCGAGATGTAGCTCAAAGACAGGCTAAGACCGTCGGTGCCCAGCAAGTCAGCCGACTGTTTCAGCCTGGCCTTGGCGGCTTCCAGCTTCTGCGCCGCCTGCGGAACCGGCAGGCCGTCCTGCAAGGACTGACGATAAGCCATCAGACTTTTTTCAGTGTCCTTGCGAACGTCGGCATCGACGTTGTCCAGCGAGCTCTCGACCAGCTCGAAGCCTTCCAGATAAGCCGCAACCGACAGGTCATACGCCTGCTCCCGATCACCTGATCGGTAGGCGGCCAGACTCTTGTCCAGGGTCGCGCTGGTGTAATCGAGCAACTGCGCGGGCCCGCGTTGGACCTGCGGGGGCTGTGAGCGCTGAGCGCGGAATGTGGCGGCCGCGTCCGGGCCTTCGGCAGCCTGAACCTCCGCAGGCGTCTGGCGCGCCAGGTCCGCAAGGTTGAATGTCTTGGTCGGAGTCGCGACAGGTTGCGCACTGAAACTGGCAATGTAGGTGGCGATGTCCCAGCGCTGGCGATCATCCAGCTGGTCGGCAAACGCCGGCATGTCAGTGCCCGCAATACCCAGCCCCGTAGCGCTGTAAAGGCTGTAGAGACTCAGGCGATCCAGCCGTGCGGCGTCGCGCAGGTCGCCCGGCGCAGGCTCCAGGCCAATACCGGCGGGACCATCACCGGCGCCCTTGTCGCCATGGCAGACCGAACAATGCTGCGCGTACAGCGGCGCGCCGCGCGCAGGATCCGGGGTGATGGCCGGTGCCTGACTGACTTCATAGGCCAGCGCCAGTCTTGCACCCAGCTGCCTGGCCTGACGCGCCACGAGCGTACCGTCCTGTCGTTTGTCCACGACGCCGTTGAGGTCTGCTGCGCCCTTCTCCAGCTCGGCACGTTCGGTCCGCTGCGGCAGTGCAACGATGAGACCCTGAAGCGCGTTCAACGCGTCGATCTGCTTCTGGTACCCGGCACTGTCGATGACCTTGCCATCCGCCACTGTCGCCGGATAGTCCGCACTGAGGTAATCCAGCACATGCAGCGCCTGAGCTGCGCCCTCGACGGGATCGGCCAGCACACCAAAGCTGCACAGCAGCAACATGGAGGCCAGAAGCCGGACGAGTGAACGAGAGTGCAGGTGCATTGGTGAATCTCAATAAGAATGCGATGCGTTGCATTGTTCACGTCAAACAGGTGCTACTCAATACTCCGGACGCTTTTTTGTTACAGAGTTTTACGACAGCGCGCAGTTACTTCTTTAAAACGGCAGTCCCCCCCTGAAGTCTGCGCTGCTCAGACCCCGCTCAAGCGGTAGGAAATGTCTGTAATCCCTGCGAGATGTCAAAAAGCCATTGCTCTATGCATTCTGATGCTTATAATCCCGCGCCCGCACCGCTGGATCCAATCAGGCGAAGCGGTCTTACGCTTCGAACAGTTCCTGTTCGGTCATCTGGATTTCGATAGCCCCACGGCTGTCACCTAAGGGAATAGAACGTCATGCCTTCTCGTGCCTTGACTGCGCTCGCGCTGATTTCCGCTGTTCAACTGGCAGGCTGCTCTGCCTTTCGCAACTACGACACCGAGCTGCAACAAACCAATCAGCAGCTGGCCAGCGGCAATGTGGACGCAGCGATCGGCACGCTGGAAAAGAACAACACCGGTGAAGACAAGGACCTTCTCTACTACTTCGAGAAGGGCGAGCTGTTGCGCGCCAAGGGTGACTTCGCCGGCAGCCAGACGGCCTGGCGTGCTGCCGATCTGGTGGTGTTCAAATGGGAAGAGTCGGTGAAGCTCGACACCGACAAATACCTCGCGCAGTTCGGCAGCTTCCTGATCAACGATAAGGTGCGCCGCTACGAGGGCTATGACTATGAAAAGGTCATGCTCACCACCCAGATGGCGCTCAACCAGCTGGCGCGCAACGATTTTGACGGTGCCCGCACCGAGATCAAAAAGACGCACGAGCGCGAAGCGGTCATCGCCGAGCTGCGCGACAAGGAATACCTCAAGAGCGAGCAGGAAGCCGAGAACCGGGGCGTGAAGACCGAGTTCAAGGACCTGCGCGGCTACCCTGTCGCCTCGCTGGACGCCCCTGAAGTCGTCAGCCTGAAGAACAGCTACCAGAGCGCGTTCAGCCATTATCTGTCCGGCTTCGTCTACGAAGCACTCGGCGAGAAAGGCTTGGCAGCACCGGGTTACCGCAAGGCCGCCGAACTGCGCCCCAACACGCCGTTGCTGGAACAGGCCCTCAAGGACCTTGATGCAGCAGCCAGCAAGGACGGCAACAGTGAAGTGCTGATTGTCGTGCAGAGCGGCTTTGCCCCGGCACGCGACTCGGTCAGTATTCCGTTGCCACTGCCCATCAGCGGCAATCTGGTCATCACACCGCTGTCGTTCCCGGTCATCAAACCGGACACCACGACTCCTGCGTTCAACCAGATCACGCTGGACGGCCAGCCGCTGAACCTGACGCTGCTCAACAGCACCACCGACATGTCTCGCCGGGCACTGCGTGACGACATGCCGGGCATTATCCTGCGCACCACCGTGCGCGCCATCACCCGCGGCGTGGCTCAAAAACAGATCAACGAGACCAACCCGCTGGCCGGTCTGGCCGTCGGTATCGCCTCGGCCATCACCGAAGGCGCCGACACCCGCACCTGGCGCACGTTGCCGGACAACACACTGGTGGCGCGCCTGCGCCTGACCCAGGGTGAGCACCAGATCATTCTGCCCAACGCGCTGGGCGGCTCACATGTTCGCGTCAAGGTCGACCAGCGCTATCAGGTGATCCCGCTGCGTGCACTGGGCAGTCAGGTCTATGCGGGCAGTCTGGCCGCTCAGGTCATGCCGTCGAACGTTCCGCAAGCCATCGCCACCGCCAAACAACCCTGATCGGAGATTTTCCATGCGCATGAAGATTCTTGGCGCGCTGACTGTTGCACTGCTTGCGGGCTGCGCGACGCCACCGCCGCCCGCGCCGAGCAGCGCTGCAAGCAAAGTGGTGTCCATGGGCGACACCCAATACATCGAAGTCGGCGCCATGCGCGTCGCGCGCGAAAACGGCTTCCTGACCGTCAAGGCGCAACTGACCAACACCAGCAGCCGCAACAGAATGATGTATTACCGCTTTGCCTGGCTGGGCAACGACGGCTTCCCGGTTGCCGATGAAGAAAGCTGGAAAAGCATGACGCTGTATGGCTCGCAAAGCACTGTGCTGCCTGCCATCGCCCCGGTTCCCCGCGCGACCGATTTCCGCATCGAAATCAACACGCCTTGATCCGCACACCTATTCGCCCAGTTCTGGAGAACGTCTCAATGTTCACACGCTTCTGCTCCATCGCCGCCGTCGCCCTGCTGGTTACCGGCTGTGCCAACAACTCGCCCGGTCTGGGCAGCAAGAACATCAGCTACGGCGACACCAAGGCCGTCGAAACCGTGACCAACGAGTTCGGCTCTACCGATCTGCAGATGATCGCCGAAAGCATGACCCGCTCCCTGGCTCAGTCCGGCACCCTGCAGGGTCGCCCGGTGGTTCAGGTCTACGACGTGAAGAACAAGACCAGCGAGTACATCGATACCCGCGAGATCACCACGTCGATCAAGACCCAGTTGATGAAAAGCGGAACCGCCCGTTTTGCCAGCGACGACAACCAGATGCAGAACCAGGTCGATCAGCTCAAGCTGCAGAACCAGAGCGGCCTGTACAAGAAGACCACTGTCGCCAAGACCGGCAACATGGTCGCTGCCAAATACCGTCTGGAAGGCTCGATCAGCTCCATCGTCAAGCGCAGCAGCGACTACAAGGATGTCTTCTACAAATTCAGCCTGCAGTTGATCGACGTTGAAAGCGGTCTGGCCGAATGGATGGATGAGAAAGAAATTCGTAAAACCACGGAGCGTTAATCGATGCGCGCATGGATCGGCATTATCGGCATGGCTTGCGCTTTCGCAGCGCAGGCCGCGCCAAAAATCGCGGTCACGGACCTGGCCTATCAGGAACGCGTGGAGCAGTACATCCACACCGTGTCGGCACGCAGTAACATGCAGGCCAACTATTACAGCGCCAGCGGCTCGTCCAGTTACGACGAATACGAATCGCGCACCAGCTACATCGAGCAGACCGAACTGCGCAAATTCAGCGGCGACATCAAGGGCGAGATCATCAAGTCCGGGATGTTCCAGCTGGTGCAGGCCACGCCTTACACCGCCGGGTCCAAGGAAGACGTTTACGACGTCATCAAGCGCATCAAGAACGGCAGCTTCAAGGGCGCGGACTACGTGCTGTTCGGCACCGTCTCGGACATCGATTTCCAGCAGGATATCGGTGAGATCGCCAATACCAACTCGCATTCGGCCATTCTGGGCCTGACGCTGGTGGCGGATTTCAGCCTGATCAATACGCGCACCTATGAAGTCACCTCAGCCTTCACGGCAATGGGCGAAGGCCAGGACACCAAGCTGGTGAATGGCCGGGACATCAAGGTCTCGCTCAACCGCCCTCGGGTGGTTCGCGATGTCTCGAAATCGATAGGTGAAGACGTGGCCCGCCAGCTGCGAGAGCAACTGCGCGGCGAGGTGGAATACACCGGGCAACAGCCGCAGCACAACAACCTGCCGAGAGACGAGGCGCCTAAAATTCTGCGCTAAGGCGAGGATTAAAGGTCCTTTAAAACCGTCGCGAGCCGCTCGAGCCAAACGAGCGCACTCGCGATGCTTCTATCACGCCGTGCCGCGATGCAATGTCGCGAGGAAAGCCGCGGCCCCCACGAACAGACTGGCAAAGCTACGATTCAAACGACGCTGCTGACGCGGGGTTTTCAGTGCGCGCAGGACTTTCGAGGCAAGCCCGGTGTAGCCCGCCATCACGATCAGATCCACGACCACCATGGTGGCCGCGATGATCACGTACTGGATCAGCATCGGTGCGGCCGGATCGACAAACTGCGGCAGGATCGCCAGCATGAACACCAGCGCCTTGGGGTTACTGATGTTGACCAGAAAGCCACGCAGCACCAGCCTCCAGATACTGCCGACAGGACGAGTCGTTGGCCCGTCGGATAGGTCCATGGGCAGCGCTCGCCATTGCTTGATGCCCAGGTAGACCAGATACGCCACGCCGAACCACTTGATCAACGTGAACGCCAGCTCCGACGCAGCGAGCACAGCGCCCAGACCTGCCGCCACGATCGCAATCTGTGCCACCAGCGCAATCTGTAGGCCGAGTGCATTCCAGTAGCCGCGCAGGAAGCCGTACTGCAGGCCGCACGACATCGAGGCGATAGCGCCTGCACCGGGAGAAAGACTGATAATCCAGCAGGCTGCAAAGAAGCCCAGCCACGTTTCAAGCGCCATCACGCACCTCAGGCAAAATCGAATGTTCGCTAAATTAGTGCGTAATGCGCGCCGTGACTAATGTTTTCTAGTCCTGCTCGTCCTGCGGGGCCGTAGTTGTGGCCTGAGGATACAGTTCACTCCCGCGCCAGCGGCGAACCGACTTCTGGAAGAACTGGCTGTTGGGCACCTGAACCAGCGCACCGCCGGCTTCGGGTGTTTCGATCAGGGTCGTGAACATCAGGTTGATCGCCACCACACGGCCCTTCACGCCCGGCTTGTCCAGCGTGTCCACTAGCTCGACCAGATCGCCGATGCGAAACGGCCCGATGGTGAAGATCAGGATCGCGCACAGCAGGTTGGACAGCACACTCCACATGGCGAAAAACGCCACCGCAGCAACCGCCACAAACCCGGACAAGGCCGTCCACAACACCGTGGCTGAAACGCCGAGACGCCCCAGCACAAAGACGAACGCACTGCCCATGATCAGCCAGCGCAGGCCGCCACGTACCGGCACCAGAAGCTCGGGCGGCAACGGGTAGCGCTCGCCCAGACCGGTCAGAAAACGGCCAACGACCCGCTGCAGTACATAACCTGCCAACAGAATCAGCAGGATCTGCACCCCCAGCAGAATCGGCTCTACCCAGTAAGCGGAGACCGGCAAACCCAACACTTCCATCACGACAAGGCTTCCAGCTCGGCCTGCATCGACTCCAGCAACTCCAGCGCCTGCATCCAGGCATCCTCCAGCTCGGACTCGCGTACTTTCAATTTGGCCTGTTCGGCCAGAAGGTCGCGCAGCTTGTCCTTGTTGGCGGCATCGTAGTTGGCGCTGTCAGCCAGTGCCTCTTCAACCTTGGCGAGCTTTTCGTGCAGCGTGCCCAGATCGCGCTCCAGCTTGTCGGCCTCGCGTTTGTGCGGGGCCAGTTGCTGACGCAGGGCAGCAGCCTGCTGACGCTGAGCCTTCTTGTCGGTCTTGTCGGCGTTCACCGGTGTATTGCTGACCGGCGCATTGCGCAGTCGGTAGTCAGCCAGCCAGCGTGTGTAATCATCCAGATCGCCATCGAACTCCTGGACGCGGCCGTCAGCCACCAGCAGGAAGTCGTCGGTGGTGCTTTTGAGCAAGTGCCGATCGTGGGAGACCACCAGTACCGCGCCGCCAAACTCCTGCAGCGCCATGGTCAGCGCGAGGCGCATTTCCAGATCCAGGTGGTTGGTCGGTTCGTCGAGCAGCAGCAGGTTGGGTTTTTCCCAGGCAATCAAGGCCAGCGCCAGACGCGCCTTTTCGCCACCGGAGAAGTTCAGCACCGGCTCATCCAGACGCGCGCCGCGGAAGTCGAAACCGCCGAGGAAGTCTCGCAGGGTCTGCTCGCGCTCGGTCGGGGCCAAGCGCTGCAAGTGCAACAGTGGCGTGGCCTTGGCGTCCAGCGAATCGAGTTGATGCTGGGCAAAGTAGCCCACGGTCAGGTTCTCGCCGCGCACCAGTCGGCCGCTCTGAGGGGAGAGTTCGCCTGCCAGGTTTTTGATCAGCGTCGACTTGCCCGCGCCGTTCGGCCCGAGCAGACCGATACGCGCGCCCGGCGTCAGTTGCAGCTTGACCTTCTCCAGGACGGTCTTGTCGCCGTAGCCCAGACGCGCTTCGGACAGGTCCAGCAGCGGGCTGGAGATCTTGTCGGACTCACGGAAAACAAAGTTGAAGGGCGAATCCACGTGCGCAGCGGACAGCTCTTCCATGCGTTCCAGTGCCTTTATCCGGCTCTGGGCCTGACGGGCCTTGGTGGCCTGGGCCTTGAAGCGCGCGATGTATTTTTCCATGTGCGCACGCTGCACCTGCTGCTTCTCGTAGGCCTGTTGCTGCTGGGCCAGACGTTCCGCACGGGCGCGCTCGAACGCGCTGTAGCCACCACGGTAAAGCGTGATCTTGCGCTGTTCGACATGTGCGATGTGATCGACCACGGCATCGAGAAAATCCCGGTCGTGGGAAATCAGCAGCAAAGTGCCCGGATAGCTTTTCAGCCAGTCTTCGAGCCACAAAATCGCGTCGAGGTCCAAGTGGTTGGTCGGTTCGTCAAGCAGCAGCAGGTCCGATGGACACATCAGGGCCTGCGCCAGGTTCAGACGCATGCGCCAGCCACCCGAGAAACTGCCGACCTCACGTTCCATCTGCTCGTTGGTGAACCCGAGGCCCGCCAGCAGCTTGCGAGCGCGTGCGTCGGCGGTATAACCGTCGGCACTGTCGAGTTCGGCGTGCAGACGCGCCTGAGCGGCACCGTCCTGCGCCGCTTCGGCTTCCGCCAGCAGGCGCTGAACCTCGCGCAGACGCACGTCGCCGTCGAGCACGTAGTCCACGCCGAGTCGCTCGAGCGTGTCGACCTCCTGACGCATATGAGCGATGCGCCAGTCAGCGGGCAACAGACAGTCACCGGCATCGGGCGTAAGCTCGCCGCGCAGCAAGGCGAACAGGCTGGATTTACCGGCGCCGTTGGCACCGATCAGACCGGCTTTATGGCCGGCGTGCAGGGTCAGCTCGGCGTCTTCTAGCAGACGTTGCGGACCACGCTGTAAGGTAAGGCTTTGAAGTCGAATCATAATGGCGGCGGAGTCTACCAGCTTCGTCCCGGACAGGGAGATCACTATGCCTACAGACCTCTGGAGTTTCACCCTGGATTTTTACGCTCGACCGGGTGTGGAACAGGCCTGCCTGACACTGCAAACCAGCGGGGCCAACGTGTGTGCGGTGTTATGTGGCGTGTGGCTGGGGCTTCGCGGAGTGGAATGCAACACGCAACGTTTGTCCGAAATCGGACAGTTGGCGACGCCATGGCACGATGACGTCGTGCGGCCGCTGCGGGAAATGCGCACCCTGTGGCGGGTAGCAGCTCAGGATGATGCAGTTCTGGGCGAGCTGCGAAACAGGGTCAAGGCATTGGAACTGGAGGCCGAACACACGCTGCTGACCCGACTTGAGGCATTGACCCGCGACTGGCCAGACGCGAACAGGAAGGATGTCGCCGGATGGCTTGCGGGCATTGTTGAAAGCACGACACAAAAAAGCCGCGATGCGCTGCAAGTGCTGCGCATCGCGGCTGATGTCACCGACGCTTAGGAAGCGCTGGTAGGCGTTGCGCCATTGGCCGCTGCCGGAGCAGGCGCGGCGGCTGGAGCTGCAGGAGCCGGCGCTGCTGCCGGCTTGACCGCAGGCGTGGTGGACGCTGCAGGCTTGGCGGCTGCTGGTTTTGCAGCAGGCTTGGCGGCTGCTGGTTTTGCAGCAGGCTTGGCGGCGGCTGGTTTTGCAGCAGGCTTGGCGGCGGCTGGCTTGGCGGCGGCTTTCACCGCGGCCTTGGCAGGTGCTTTTGCCGGCGCCTTGACGGCGGCTGGCTTGGCAGCAGCGGGAGCCTTGGAAGCTGCTGGTTTGGCAGCGGCAGGCTTCGCAGCGGCAGGCTTGGCCGGTGCCTTGGCGGCAGCAGGTTTGGCCGCTGTCTTCGCAGGAGCCGGTTTGGCCGCTGCTGTTTTTGCAGCAACAGGCTTGGCGGCAGCGGCGGGTTTCGCAGCAGGCTTCACGGCAGCCTTGACCGGAGCTTTGACAGCGACGGGCTTGGTGACGGTTTTGGCCGCAGGCTTGGCAGCAGCTTTGGCAGGCGCCTTGGCAACAGGTGCTTTCGCTGCAGCAGTCTTGGCGGCAGGCGCTTTGGCTACCGGTGCCTTGGCAACGGTCTTGGCGGCAGGCTTGGCAGCCGCCGCTTTGGCCGGTGCAGCAGGCTTGGCTTCGCGGGTGGTGAGGATCTTGCCGACGGCTTCCTTGACGCGACCAATGCCTTGGGCAAGCTTCAGGCTTTCCTGAGCATCACGCTTGAGGTGCAGAATGTAGGTACGGGTTTCAGTCTGACGGTCCTTGAGTGCATCCAGCAATTCTTCCAGTTCAGACACGGCGCTCTTGGCCTTGGTCTGCGCCTTGGCCTTACCGACCGTGGCGGCATCCTGCAACTTGGTGCGCGACTTGTGCAGTTTTTCCTGCGCTTTGCCACGTTGTTTTTCGAGCTTGGCGAGCAGTTTCTCGGCATCAGCCAAAGCTTGTGAGCAGGCGTCTTCCAGATGCTCGAGCAAGCTGCCCGATAGTTGTTGGAGCAAATGCAACGGAGTATTTACTGGCTTCTTTTTGGCCGACATGACTTACCTCCTGGCTGACGAAATTGCGGCTCATACTAGACTTCTGCTCGCACCGCCGCTAGGGCATCTTGACACCATGAACGGCGCCCTGTTGCATGGTGAAAAAAATGATTGTCTGGCCTGTTTCCAGGTCTTTGCGAAATTCACCTTGCAAGACACGTCACCACAGGCGCTTGCACTGGCATAATCGCTGACTTCCCAGGCCGGAGAGCATCCATGTCGCGCTACCTGTTAACGTCGTTGTTTCTCTTGCTACCGCTGGCTCAGGCCACTGAAACCCCTCCGACCACAGATTCTCACGACCTTGCCTATAGCCTGGGCGCAAGCTTGGGTGAACGCTTGCATCAGGAGGTCCCGGACCTTGATCTGAAAGCGCTGGTCGATGGCTTGAAGCAGGCCTATCAGGGCAAGCCTCTGGCACTCAAGCAGGAGCGTATCGACCAGATTCTGCGTGAGCACGATGCGGCCATGGCCCAGGCCGAGACCACGGGAACAGACGCGCCGACCGAAGCCGCGCTGGGTGCCGAAAAGCGTTTCATGGAGAGCGAGAAGGCCAAGCCGGGCGTCAAGGTGCTGGCTGACGGTATTCTGATGACGGAACTCACACCCGGCACAGGGCCAAAGCCGGACGTGAATGGCAGGGTGGAAGTGCGCTATGTGGGTCGCCTGCCGGACGGCACGATCTTCGATCAGAGCACACAGCCTCAGTGGTTCAGGCTCGACAGTGTAATCAGCGGCTGGACCAGCGCACTGCAAGGCATGCCGACCGGGGCGAAATGGCGGCTGGTGATTCCATCGGATCAGGCGTACGGCGCAGAGGGCGCAGGCGACCTGATCGACCCGTTCACGCCACTGGTGTTCGAGATCGAGCTGATCGCCGTTTCGCAGTAATCCGCTCTTATCAAAACAACCTGCTACCCACTGAAGAAACACTGTTCTTTTGTAGGAGCGCGCTTGCCCGCGATGAACGATGACGCGATGGTCCTGACAAACCGCGTCGACTGCATCGCGGGCAAGCGCGCTCCTACGGTCTGTGTTTGCTGCGCGACAGCACTACGTCGAAGACGTGGTGGGGCCTCCCACAGAAACGCGAAAGGGTGCAAAAGCACCCTTGGCAACCCCATGGACATCAGGAAACGATCACGCCTGAACGGCGGCCTCTTCCTTATGGGAGTTGTGCAGCACTTCGATCAGGCAGTCTTCAAGCTCGAAGCGCTCATGCAACAGACCGCCCAGCTTGTTGAACTCTTTTGCCACGACCGAGCAGTCCGAGCAGTCACCCTTGTCACAGCGGTCATTGAATGCCAGCGCCAGCTCGGTAATGACATTCAGACGTGGGTAGAGGGTATCCGCCAGCTCAAGCCCGCGCTCGTCATTGAAAGCCTTGGCTTCATTGCCCAGCTGTTCGTAGACCTCGAAATGACCGGCCGAAACGTAGTCGACCAGAATTCCGCAAAAGTTCTGCAATGCCGCGCGATCAGCTGCGAGCGCTTCGGGCGTATCGCCCAACGCATCGTAGGCATTGATCAATTCACGGCGGCACTCCAACCAGCGGTCAATCAACAGATTGACACCACCCCAGCGTTCCTGAGCATTCTGACAACTTTCCAGCATGATGTTCTCTCTTCCCTTCAG
Organism: Pseudomonas sp. fls2-241-TYG-175; assembly: GCF_030209155.1. Taxonomy (NCBI): domain Bacteria; kingdom Pseudomonadati; phylum Pseudomonadota; class Gammaproteobacteria; order Pseudomonadales; family Pseudomonadaceae; genus Pseudomonas; species Pseudomonas sp. fls2-241-TYG-175. Next base: position 40,275 of record NZ_JARVSO010000032.1, read on the forward strand.
GGGCATGCGGTCCTGTGCCGGCCTTAGTCATTTAAGGGCCAGGCCTGATGAAAGCGTCAGGACAGCATACTTCCAATGACGCGTGCGGCCCAGATTATGCCCGCTCGACGAGGCCATCAAGGTACGCAGGAGATAAAGTTCATACAAGCGTTTAATAGTCGGTCCGACTTCCGGCAGATATCCAGCGGCTCAATTCGCTGAAAAGCGGATACAACGGCAGCAGCGCCAGACCGACAAATGCCAGCAGACTCCATTCGGGAAGACTCAGGCCGAACAGCGACCAGGTGATTTGCGCGCAAACCGCAGCATTGACGTGGAAGCTGTCGTTCCACCGGCCCGGGGAGAGGCTGTCGAGCGCGGCGAACACCGGTATCAGCTCATCTGCCGATGCCGTTTGCAGCCAGACCTGAAAACCCGCCATGGCCGCACCGACCAGTGCGACCACCAGCAACGTCACACAGTAGCGGTGCCAGCCGGTCGCGCCGGGTGAATGACAGGCTGCTACCAGCGTCAGCACACCGCAACTGACCATCGCCGCCCGTTGCAAGAGGCAGAGCAGACAAGGTTCAAGGCCGACGGCGTGTTGCAGGTAAAGCACAGCGGCAATGATCAGCGCACAGGTCAGAAATGCCAGAAAAAACAACGAACGCGTGCGAGCCAGGTGCATGGCGAATCCGTAACAAAAGACGAGGCGTTAACGGTAGAGGAAAGGGCCCGGCGCTTTCAAGGCGACGTCGTACAGATACGTCGCCGCAAAATGTGGAAACAACACACGTGAAGATAGGGCTTCTTAACGAGTTGGCGTAGGAATGTTCGTACTTTGCACAGACGGGTTTTGAACGTTGGCATTTGCATGCATGAGCCCCGCTTTCTGCCAAGGCTCATGCATGTGCAACATCAGACGCCGCTGAGCGCGGGTAACGGCCTTGTCAGAAGTCGCTCGTCGAGCAGGCCCAGCCCTTCCTGAAAGAGCTGGTTGCTGCGATCCGTTTCACCCAGTTGAGCAAGCAACCGCGCCAGCTCGGCGCAGGTTTCCGGGTTACGCTCCAGACGCAGGCTGCTTTCCAGATAGTCGCGAGCCTTGCCCCAAAGCCGGCTTTGCAGGCAGATACGACCCAGGCTCAACAGCAGGCTCGGATCGCTCGGATGGTGCTTGAGCCAACCTTCTGCGGTCTGCAGCTGCTTAGCCGGATTACCGCCACGTACCAGCCCGTACAACCGGGCCAGATGGCTGCTGTAGTCGCGCTTGAGGGCAGAGCGCAGCACTTCTTCAGCCTGCGCCTCGGCACCGAGACGACGCAACTGATCGGCATACGCCAGTATCAGTTGCGGCTCCTGACGTTGTGCAGAGGACAGACCTTGCCAGGCTTTTTCAAGCGAAGGCAGACCCGTCAACGAGCCCTCGCCTTCTTCACGGTAGGCCGCCAGCGTAAGGTTTTCCCCCCAGGCACGACGTTCCAACTCAGCGAGTTCACGAGGCGGTAATACCTTATCCTTGCGAAGCTCCGGCATCAGACGAATCAACGCAGACCAGTCACCGCGCTGCTGGTACAGCCGCTGCAACTGGCGTAGCACCTGAGGATTATGCGGGTGACGCTCGTGCATGGCCTGCAGCGTGGTCAATGCACCATCGGTGTCCCCACGATCCTGTTGCAACTGCGCGTGGTTCAGGGCAATCGCCAGTTCCGCCTGCGGCTGGCGAGTCAGTGCGCGCTCAAGCAGATTGTCACAATCTTCATAACGACCCTGCTCGTTGGCCGCTCGCGCAGCGCCGATGTAGTACAACAGTGGATGAGCGTCGGCCTCGGCGGCACGGTGCAGATGACGTTGTGCACTGGACCAGCGACCCTCGGCAAGGTCCATCTGGCCCTGCTCGATTGCGATCTGGACACGGCGGCGGCGATTGCGACGCGACCATGGGTTGACCAGACCGCCCGATGTGGTCAGCAGGTTGATGACCAGACGGATGAGCAGGATCACCAGCAGGAAGGCGACCAGCAGCGCCAGCGTCGCCCACAGGCTCGATTCATAACGGAAGTTCTGGTACGCGATCAGGACGTACCCGGAATGCTCGGCGATGGCGACACCGATCAGCGCCGCAGCAGCGATGGCGATGAACAGCAGTACATAGAATCGCTTCATGGGCTGGTCCCTCGCATCGCCTCGGCAGGCTGGCCTGACGCGTGACGACGCTCCAGATACGCCTGCACGGCGCTCAGGCTCGGCGCCAGATCAGGTGTCTTGACGGCCACCGGCTGCGCGGCGACGGCATCCAGACGCGCGCCCAGCAGTTTGCCTTGCGGGTCGTCCTGATTGAAGTTGGATTGCAGCACGCTCTTGGCCTCGGCCAGCGCACGGGAATACACCTCGGGCTCGCCATTGAGCGCGGCCCACTGCGCCTGTTCGAGTGCCAGACTCAGGGCCAGACGGACCTGGGCAAGGCTCTGTCCGGCCAGAACCGGACGAATGTCCTTGTCAGCGTTGAAATCGATACGGAAGTAATGGGAAAGCTGCGCCCACCAGCGCGACCATGTGCTGTCTTCACTGGCATCGGTCAGGCCCGGCAGGGTATCGCCCTTGTCTTCATATTCCGGCGCCAGCTTGTTGAGCTGTACCGCCTGATCACGCAGTGCGGCCAGTTGCAGGAACAGCCCGGTACGGTCCGGCTGCTCAAGACTGCGCAGGGCGCCGAGGCTTTTGGCAAGCTGTTCGCGTGCGGCAAACGAGCCCGGATCGTCCTGCTCGCGCAGGATTTCGTCGGCACCCTGCACCAGGGCCTCGGCACTGTTGATGTCCTGCAGCGCGGAAAGACGCAGGCTGGCCAGACGCAGCAAGTGCTCGGCCTCGGCCAGACGCCAGTCTTTGCGGCTGGCACCAAGGACTGTTTCCAGACGCTGGCTCAGACGCTGCTGGTCGCCCTGCAACTGCGCCACCAGACGGCGGCTGTCTTCAAGCTGATCGGCCGGCGGAAACTGCGCTAGACGCGCTGTCAGTTGCTGGTCACTCTGGGCCAGCGCCAGCGTCTGCTCGGCGATGTCCTGAACCTCACCGCGCTGCTGCTGATGCCCGGCCTGCAACATGCGCAGTTGCCAAACGCCCCAGCCTGCAACGGCCACGCCTGCAATACCCAGCAAGAGGGCCAGGATCACCAGGCCGCTGCTGCGATTGCCCGAACGCTCGGGGCGCACAGGTTCAGGGGTGGAGGCCGGTGTTTTGACTACCGATTCATCGTCTTTAGGCAAGGCAGTTTCGCTCACGTATCCCATCCTTTGCATGTTGGCGTAATAGCGTAAACGACAGAGAGTCGATCAATACGCCTCGACGGCAGGCTGAGGTCGATCCCGCAACGCTGCCAGCAGTGCCCCGGCGTTCGCGCCGTGGCAATCAATCACATTCAGAGCCCCGGCAGCACGAGCCATCTCGGCCACCCGGGGACTGGGTACAAACAACGGCAGACCTGCCAGATCCGGCCAGCGCTCACCTGCCAGCGCGAGCAGATGTTCAAAACCCTGCCCACTGCTGACCACCAGCCCGTTCAAGCGTTCCAACTCGACACGTTGCGGCAGTGCCGAGGCAGGGTACTGTGGCAGATAACGACGGTACAGCGGCAGGTAATCGACTGTCACACCCTGTTCGCGCAAACGCTCGGCCAACAGCTCGCGTCCCTCGTCACCCCGCATGATCAGCACACGACTGCCCGGAACGGCAATCGCCGCCTGCAATCGCGGCAGATCCAGCAGGGCTTCGCTGTCATCGCCCTGCTCGGGCCAACTGACATCCAGACCATAGTCGATCAGTATCTGCCCGGTCGCGGCGCCGACACTGAACCAGGGCTGAATAGGCGGCTGGGGCCAGACCTCATCGATCAGTTCGATGGCCAGACGGGCAGCCGGCTTGCTGACCACAATGACGGCGCAGTAATTGAGCAGCTCGAAAATGATCGAGTGCTGGGCAGGCGTCAACGGCAGCGGTTCGGTTTCAAGCAGAGGCAGGCTGCTGCTGAAGATACCGGCGTCGGCCAACGTACTGGCCAGCGCCGCCGATTCCTCGGCAGGACGGGTCAGCAGCAGACGCCAGCTGCTCATTCGTCTGCAGCCTCGCCGTAGACGGCCTTGAGGATTTTTGCCGCCCCCTGGGCCAGAAGCGCTTCGGCAACCTCGACACCCAACGCCTGCGCCGCAGTCTGTGGGGCACGGGCTTCTGCGCGCAGCAGCAAGCTACCGGAAGGATCTCCGACCATCCCACGCAACCAGACCTGATCGTCTTCAAGCACGGCGTAGCAGGCAATCGGCACCTGGCAGCCGCCATTGAGATGCTTATTCAGCGCGCGCTCGGCAATCACGCGCACGGCAGTGTCTTCGTGATGCAAGGGCGCAAGCAGCGCATGAATCTGCGCATCGACACTGCGGCATTCGATGCCTACCGCGCCCTGGCCGCCGGCAGGAAGACTGTCTTCAACGCTGATCGCCGAGGTGATGCGGTCCTCGAACCCGAGGCGGATCAGACCGGCCGCGGCCAGAATGATCGCGTCGTATTCGCCCGAGTCCAGCTTGGCCAGACGCGTATTGACGTTGCCGCGCAGGAAGTGAATCGTCAGGTCGGGACGACGCGCCAGCAACTGGGACTGGCGACGCAGACTGGACGTCCCGACGATGCTGCCGGCAGGCAGATCTTCCAGACTGGCAAAGGTGTTGGACACGAACGCATCGCGGGCGTCTTCGCGCTCGCAGATGCAGAACAGCCCGAGGCCGTCCGGGAAGTCCATTGGCACGTCTTTCATCGAGTGCACGGCGATGTCCGCCTCATTTTCGAGAAGCGCTGTTTCGAGCTCCTTGACGAACAGCCCCTTGCCACCGATTTTCGACAACGGCGAGTCCAGCAGCTTGTCGCCACGACTGACCATTGGCACCAGCGTCACGACCAGGCCGGGATGGGCTTTCTCCAGACGTGCTTTGACATATTCGGCCTGCCAGAGGGCCAACGCGCTCTTGCGGGTAGCGATGCGGATTTCGCGAGAAGACATTGAACGATCCGTACTGGGTAGATGCGACGGATAATAACAGCTCAGCCGGACAGCTTCAGCGTTGACCGAAAACGAGTTTCAGCCCGCCTGCAGGTATCAGAACCACAGACTGGGCTCAATGAAAATGGGAGGTGGATTGTTCGCGTAGAACCGGAAAACCCAAGGTCTGGAATCTGTATTCAGCGCCAGGACCATGGCTCGGTTTTCGCGAGCAAACCCGTGCAACGGAGTTTCTACAGCGTTTGCATCATTTTACGTACACCCGCCACATGACGACGGCTGACGATCAGGGCATCACCACCCAGCCCTCTGAGGAACAGCTGAAAGTGCCCCAGCGGCGTACGTTGCAGGCGTTCGATCCGCTCCCGCGCCACCAGTGCATTGCGATGGATACGCACGAATCGATCACCGAATTCGTCTTCCAGCGCCTTGAGTGGCTCGTCCAGAAGCACTTCGCCGCCCTCGTGACGCAGGGTCACGTATTTATGGTCAGCGATGAAATAGATCACCTGGTCCAACGGAATCAGTTCGATACCTTTGCGGGTACGCGCGCTGATGTGGGTCCGCGGGCCATTTCCGCTTTCGGCTGCGGGTCGGGTCATGGCGGCCAGTTGCACGCGATTGGGCCGCTCGGCCTTCCTCAGAGCCTCGATAAGATGCTCTGGACGCACAGGTTTTACCAGGTAACCGACAGCGCTGACCTGGAACGCATCCAGCGCGAACTCGTCGTGTGCGGTGCAGAAAACCACGGCGGGAGGCGCTTCGCGCTCGCACAGTCTGGCGGCGACCTGCAAGCCGTCCATACCCGGCATACGGATGTCCAGCAGCACGACATCCGGCTTGAGATTATCGATCAGCGCCAATGCTTCATCACCATTTGTGGCGCTGGGTTCCAGTACCCTGTAACCCTCGAGTTCGCCGACCAATCGGCTCAGTCGCTCGCGGGCCAGGGGTTCGTCATCAACGATCAGGACATTCATATAGCTCTGGCTTCCTGCGTGAGTCTCGCACAAGGATAGCGTAGACAGGTGTAGTGACGACCGTCACGGCGCTCCACGCTCAGACTGGCGTACGGGCCAAAAAGTGCCGTAATGCGCGCACCGATATTCGTCAGGGCCTGTTGAGTACCGTTGGAAGTCTGCCGAGTGGCAACTTCTTCATAGGGATTGCTGACACGCAATATGAACTCTCCCTCTCTATAGTCTGCTTCGACTGTTACTACACCCCCTTCGACTCGCGGGGCAATGCCATAGATCAAAGCGTTTTCAAGTAATGGCTGCAAGGTTAGCTGGGGAATCGGCAAGTCATCAGGAATTGCGCTCACCCTCCAGTCCAACTGTAGACGCTCGCCGAGACGATATTGCTCAATCGATAAATATCGTTTTGCCAAAGCCAGCTCCTCGCTCCACGTCACAAGGCTGCCGGGCTTGGCCAGACTGGCGCGAAAAAGGTCGGAAAGATCCAGCACCGCCTGCTCGGCCTTGACCGGATTGCTGGCCACCAGGCTCGCGATGCTGTTGAGCGTATTGAACAGAAAGTGCGGCCGGATACGTGCCTGCAACGATTCGATCCTGGCCTGAAGCTCGCCCTGCTGCTGCTTGCGCCACTGACTCTGCAGATAAAAGTAGCGCAACATCAGGGCAGACATGATCAGCGCAATCATCGAATAGCGAATGTACCGATCCACCATGCCGCCCACCGTGATCCTGCCGGTGAGCTGACACACGTCGGTGACCGCCGTGCACAGCAGCGTCAGACCGACCACCAACAGACAACCGAGCAGACCCGCAAGTCCCGGCGAGAGACGGGCCAGCCAGGGTCGCAGGCCGCAGAGCAGCGCGGCTGACAGCAGCACGATCCATTGCACGAACAGCGACATCAGTGCCAGCCGCACCCAATCGAACCCCGTGCGCATCGGCTCGACCAGCACCAGAACCACTACCAGCAGCTCTGCCAGTACCACAAGCACGAGCAGCGCCTGCGGCAGGCACAGTTCGGGGAGGAAGAATTCTTTGCCGGGAGCACGCCCGGTGTCACGCTTTACAGGATGATCTCGCATCGGCTCAGTCTCGGCTCTGGCAGGGCCAGCGGCAAGCCATCCGGAAATAAAAAAGTATCAACCCTGTTATCATCGCAACCGCCTTTGTGCCACGTATCGGGCACGCCACTTTCCGTAGAGCAACGAGCGAATCCATGAGCACCGACAAGACCAATCAGTCCTGGGGCGGCCGCTTCAGTGAACCCGTCGACGCGTTCGTCGCGCGCTTCACTGCCTCCGTCACCTTCGACCAGCGCCTGTATCGCCACGACATCATGGGCTCGATCGCCCACGCCACGATGCTGGCCAAGGTAGGCGTTCTGACTGACGCCGAGCGCGACACGATCATCGATGGGCTGAAGACCATTCAGACCGAGATCGAGGCAGGGACTTTCGACTGGCGCGTCGACCTGGAAGACGTGCACATGAACATCGAAGCGCGCCTGACCGACCGCATCGGCATCACCGGCAAGAAACTGCACACCGGTCGCAGCCGCAACGATCAGGTGGCTACGGACATTCGCCTGTGGCTGCGTGACGAAATCGACCTGATCCTGAGCGAGATCACTCGCCTGCAGCAGGGCCTGCTGGGTCAGGCCGAGCGTGAAGCCGACACCATCATGCCGGGCTTTACCCATTTGCAGACCGCACAGCCGGTCACGTTCGGTCACCATATGCTGGCCTGGTTCGAAATGCTCAGCCGTGACTACGAACGTCTGGTTGATTGCCGCAAGCGTCTGAACCGCATGCCGCTGGGCAGCGCTGCGCTGGCAGGCACCACCTACCCGATCGACCGTGAGCTGACCTGCAAGCTGCTGGGTTTCGATGCTGTGGGCGGCAACTCGCTGGACGGCGTGTCGGATCGCGACTTCGCCATCGAATTCTGTGCTGCAGCTTCCGTGGCGATGATGCACCTGTCGCGTTTCTCCGAAGAGCTGGTGCTGTGGACCAGCGCGCAATTCCAGTTCATCGACTTGCCGGATCGTTTCTGCACTGGCAGCTCGATCATGCCGCAGAAGAAGAATCCGGATGTTCCAGAACTGGTACGTGGCAAGAGCGGCCGCGTATTTGGCGCGCTGATGGGCCTGCTGACCCTGATGAAAGGCCAGCCTCTGGCCTACAACAAGGACAATCAGGAAGACAAGGAGCCGCTGTTCGACGCAGCCGACACCTTGCGCGACTCGCTGCGTGCGTTTGCCGACATGATCCCCGCCATCAAGCCGAAGCACGCCATCATGCGCGAAGCGGCCCTGCGCGGCTTCTCGACCGCAACCGACCTGGCCGACTACCTGGTGCGCCGTGGCCTGCCGTTCCGTGATTGCCACGAAATCGTTGGCCACGCCGTGAAGTATGGCGTCGAGACCGGCAAGGATCTGGCTGAAATGAGCCTGGACGAACTGCGTCAGTTCAGCGATCAGATCGAACAGGACGTGTTCGCCGTACTGACCCTGGAAGGCTCGGTGAATGCACGCGACCACATCGGCGGCACCGCTCCCGGACAGGTCCGCGCGGCGGTGGTTCGCGGACAGGAGCTGCTGGCGGGTCGTTGATAGCTGATCAAGGCCATGCTCTGCGCTCATCGTTATACACAAGTCCGCAAGACGCGCAAAACGGGGGCCTAAACGAAAGTGACTGACTGAATGCATA
>NZ_JARVSO010000018.1:0-45863 GCF_030209155.1 Pseudomonas sp. fls2-241-TYG-175
GCAGTCTGTGCCATTTGTGACGCGGAGCGTCACGGGAGGCATGCCCACGCGGAGCAATTCAAACGAGATATTTCCTGAACCACCCCAGCGTCCGGTCCCAGGCCAGTTTGGCGGCGGCCTCGTCGTAGCGCGGGGTCGAGTCGTTGTGGAAACCGTGGTTGGCGCCCGGATAAATGTACGTTTCGTAAGTCGTGCCGGCGGCTTTCAGGGCCTTTTCATAAGCAGGCCAGCCTTCGTTGATGCGCGTGTCCAACTCGCCATAGTGGATCATGATCGGTGCCTTGATCTTCACCACATCCTCCGAATTCGGCTGGCGTCCGTAAAACGAGACCGCCGCGCCCAACTCCGGATAGGCCACCGCCGCTGCGTTGGTGACGCCACCGCCATAACAGAAGCCTGTAATACCGACCTTGCCCGTGGTTGCATCGTGCTTCATCAGCCACTCGATGGCGGCGAAGAAGTCGTTCATCAGTTTTTCAGGGTCGACCTTCTGCTGAAGCTCGCGGCCCTTGTCGTCATTGCCCGGATAACCGCCCACCGATGACAGTCCGTCCGGTGCCAGGGCGATGAAGCCTGCCTTGGCCACGCGCCGGGCAACGTCTTCGATATACGGGTTCAACCCACGGTTTTCATGCGCCACCACAATGGCGGCAACCTTGCCGGTCGCCTTGGCGGGACGCACCAGATAGCCGCGCACCTGACCATGGCCTTTGGGCGACGGGTAATTCACGTATTCGGCGATGATGTCCGGGTCGGTGAATTCCACCTGCTCGGCCAACGCATAGTTGGGGCTCAGAGAAGCGAGCAGGGCGCTTGCGGTAAGGCCGCCCAGGGTGAACACTGCCGCGCGATCGAGAAATTCGCGTCGGTTGATCTTGCCGTGGGCGTAGTAGTCGTAAAGTTCGAGCAGTTCAGGGGCAAAGTCTTTCGCTGTGAGACGTTCCATCCGTACCCTTCCTTATCAGTCATTCGAGGCCAGCCATGCGCTGGGGAAGCAGCGATCCATTAAAGCAGTATTTGATCCGAATGAGGCATTTCACCCGCACAACCCGCATGCCAGAGCGCCCGGTCAAATTGTTCCGTCGTCGCTTGGGCACTTTCAAGGGGCAACGCCTTCAAACAAGAGCCTCACAGCCCGGTTGCAACGACAATTATTGTTGCTGGACGCATCAAGCGCAGCCCGTTCATGCCGACAATACGACATGAATCACGCCTTGATACCCCACGGTCGTATTCAACCTGTACTTTCGAGATAACGTGATGATCCTCTCCGCCGATGACCGTTCCCAGCTCTTCAAGGAGACTGCTGTCCAGTTCTGGAAACACATCATTCCCATAGTTTACGTCGCGCTCCTGATCCATTTTGTTCTGTTCGGGCTGTTCATCGCACTGGACGTGCCCATTCTCTGGGGCGCCAACTTCCTGAGCACACTGATCTACATCAATTGCCTGTACCTGATACGCGGTCGCCGCTACCGGCAGGCGGGTCAGTTGATGAGCCTTGAAATCATCGGCCACGCCATTCTGGCCACCTGGGTACTGGGCTGGGACAGCAATTTCAGCTTTTACCTGTTCTGCGTCGTGCCGATCATCGCCTTTACCTTTCAACTGGCCACGTTCAGACGGTTGGTCTACAGCCTGTCGATCCTGATGGCGGCCGTCGGCTGCTTCGCGTTTCGGCGCTATATGGGACTCTCGTCCGGGCTGAGCAGGGAGGTTCTGGATATTTTTGGCATCGCCAATGTGCTGATCGCAACCTCGCTGTCGATCTACGCCACAGCATTGTCGGTACGCTTCACCTCTTCGATGCAACTGAGCCTGTTTCATATCGCCAATCGGGACAGCCTCACCAACCTTTACACCCGCCGACGAATCCTGCACCGCGTGCGACAGATGGAGTCGCAGCGCCAGGGGCTTTCCGCATCGCTGATATTGCTCGATATCGATCATTTCAAGCAGATCAACGACCTTCACGGCCACGAATCCGGCGACCTCATCCTGCAGCGGGTCGCAGGCATCATCAGCGCCTGCGTGCGTCACAACGACATGGCCGCCCGCTGGGGAGGCGAAGAGTTTCTGGTGCTGATGCCGGACACGTCGCTGGCTGATACGCGAAAGGTGGCCGAGCGTATCTGGGCGCGGATCAGTGAAGAGGCAGGGCACATCGACACCCGCAAGCTGGACGTGACGGCGACGCTGGCGACGGCAGTCATTCATCCGGGCGAGGCCTTTCAGGTTGCGCTCAATCGTGCGGATGCGTTGCTGTATCAGGGAAAGGAACAAGGCCGAAATCGAGTGATGACGGCCGAACAGGCAGCCTGTGTTACAACGCTTTCAGAAAAACCAGCCTGAGGTAGGCGCTGATGGCTTGCGCATCGCCGTAGGCCCGGTCGAGGTGTTTCTCCGCCATCGACAGATGGGCATGAAGCTGTTCAGCCACTTTCTGCTGACCGTACAGCGAAACGAATGTCGACTTGCCCTTGTCCTTGCCTTGATCCTTGGCGTTGTCGAACGCATCGTCCTGCAGATCGTCGTAGAGCTGAAAAGCCTGCCCCAGCTCCGTGGCAAATCCCTGCAGCTCGAGCCGTACGCGCTCGTCGTCACTGCCGATCAGCCAGGCCATGTCCATGATGGCGCCAAACAGAACGCCGGTCTTGAGCCGATTGGTCAGGGCGATCTCTTCGGCACAGCGACTGTGCTGACCTTCGCGCAAGTCCTGATACTGTCCGCGGACCAGCCCTTGCATGCCCACTGTATCGGCGAGGATTTCAACAATCCGGGTACGGTTCGCAGGCGGCACGTCATTGATCGCCGCGACCACGCCGAATGCCCGGCTCAGCAAAGCGATCGCCGCGAGAATCGCCACATCCTGACCAAATTTCAGGTGCACGGTAGGACGTCCTCGCCTTAGCTGCGCGTTATCCATGCACGGCATGTCGTCCAGCACCAGAGACGCTGCGTGGATCATCTCCACGGCACAACCCAGATCCAGCGACGCGTCTTCAGACTGGCGGTCGGAATGACCCAGTCCCTCGGCAGCCAGCATCAACAGCATGGGGCGCACGCGCTTGCCGGGTGCCAGTGTGCCCTCGCGCATTGCCAGCGCGACCAGGTCGCGCTCGTTACCTTCCTGCGGCATCAATTCATCCAGACGTTTCTCGATGCGCTCACGCATGTCTGCCAACTGCTTGATCAGTCCGCTATGGAGGGAGGCATCCATTTCCATTTTTGTCATCGCTTCTACTCTGGCTATGTAGGCTCGACAGTCCAACTGTCTCGTCTCAGGCTCATTTCCTGGCTTTCAATCAAACGGAACGACCTCCGCTCCTGAGTGCCTCAAGAATCTAGAGACCACACGCTCGGAAAAATGATCCAGCTAAATCGGAGCTGTCATGGACAACATCGACCTCAGTCGGCGCAAGGATGATCACCTCGATATCGTCCTTAAACAAAGCTTCACAGGCTCTGGCTCGGGCCTTGAAGCGGTTCGCTTCGAACATTGCGCGTTGCCGGAACTGAACCTTGGCGACATTGATTTAAGCAGCAGTCTGCTGGGTATTCCCCTGCGCGCACCGCTGTTGATCAGCTCGATGACCGGCGGTGCCGAGCGCTCGACAGCGATCAACCGGCATCTGGCCCAGGCCGCGCAACGGCTGGGGATTGCCATGGGCGTCGGGTCGCAGCGAGTCGGATTGCGCAGCCCCAACGATCAGGGCCTGACCCGCGAACTCAGACGTCTGGCCCCGGATATCCCGTTGCTGAGCAACATCGGCGCGGCGCAGTTGCTGGAAGCGGACGGCCTGGATCTGGCGCGCCGGGCAGTGGATGCGTTGCAGGCCAATGCGTTGATCATCCACCTCAACCCCTTGCAGGAAGCCGTTCAGGCGGAGGGCGACAAGGACTGGCGCGGCGTACTGGAGGCGATTGCGCGCACGGTCGAAAGTGTGGGCGCGCCGGTCATCGTCAAGGAAGTCGGTGCCGGATTGTCGGCCCCGGTCGCCCGTGCGCTGGTTGCCCATGGCGTACAGGTGCTGGATGTGGCGGGCAGGGGCGGCACGAGCTGGGCAGCGATCGAGGGCGAGCGCGCGACCCGGTCGGCGGATCGAGAGGTAGCGATGGCCTTTGCAGACTGGGGCATACCGACGGCCACAAGTCTGATCAATCTCCGGCAGGCACTGCCGCACACGACGCTGATTGCCTCCGGAGGCATTCGTAACGGCATAGATGCTGCCCGGGCAATCCGTCTCGGAGCGGATCTGGTCGGACAGGCTGCCGGCGTACTTACTGAGGCGCTGGAATCGGATTCCGCCGTGATTGAACATTTTGAAACAATAATTCGCCAGTTGCGCATCGCCTGCTTCTGTACCGGGTCGCCGGATCTGGCTGCGTTGCGTGGAGCGCGGCTGCTCGACCCACTCCCGTTGAGCGAGCGTATTCCATGAGTCATTTTGGCGTTGTGGCCCCTGCGTTCTACAGCCACTTTCAGGCGTTCCAGGCCCTGGCGCTGGAGTTGATCGAGCGCGGTCACCGGGTCACGTTCTTTCATCAGGCCGATGCCCATCGCTGGCTGACCGATCCACGTATTGGCTTTTACACTCTGGGCGCGATCAGCCACCCGCCTGGCAGTCTGGCTGGATCGTTGCGCCGGGCCGCAGCTCCCCACGGCCCGCTGGGCTTGCGCCGCGTGATTCGCGACCTGAGTAGTACGACAGCCATGTTCTGTACCGAACTGCCTGCCGCGCTGGCGCACGAAGCCATCGACGCACTGCTGTGCGACCAGATGGAGGCGGGCGGCGGTCTGGTGGCGGAGGCGCTGGGTCTGCCATTCGTTTCAGTGGCCTGCGCACTGCCGATCAATCGTGAGCCTCAGTTGCCGCTGCCGATGATGCCGTTTGGCTACGGCACCGATGCGCGCAGCAGACGCTTGTACGAGGCAAGCACAAGGGTGTACGACTGGATGATGCGCCCGCTACGCAAGGTCCTGCACGAGGCATCCCATCGATTGGGCGTGACCCCGCGCAATGGCATGCACGAGTACCTGTCGCCGTTTGCGCAGATCAGCCAGACGCTGGACGGTTTCGATTTCCCGCGTGAGAACCGGCCTGCACATTTTCATACCGTGGGCCCGCTGCGGTCGGCGCCTCATCAGGTACAGGGCGAGTGGTCCATCGATCCGAACCGGCCGTTCATTTTCGCCAGTCTGGGCACCTTGCAGGGTGGTCGGCTGGGTATGTTCAAACAGATGGTGATTGCCTGTCAGCGTCTGAACGCCCAACTGCTGATCGCTCATTGTGGCGGTCTTGATGCCGCTCAGGAACAGACGCTCAGGCAGATGGGCGATGTTCGGGTGACGGCATTCGCGCCTCAGCAGTGGGTGCTGGAGCAGGCCGATGTGGTGATTACCCATGGTGGCCTGAACACGGTGATGGATGCGATTGCCGCCGGCACGCCAATGCTGGTCATGCCGATTACCTTCGATCAGCCCGGTGTGGCTGCCAGGGTCTGTTATCACCGGCTTGGCAAGCAGCTGCATCGTCGCGCCGGAGCGGCGAAGATCCAGGCCCAGTTGCAACACCTGCTCGTGCACTCCGACAAACCGCTGCGTCAGTTGGCAACTGAACTGGATTCGGCAGGCGGAACCTTCAAGGCCGCCAACATCGTCGAGGATGTGCTTCGCACGCGCCAGCCTGTGTTCGCAGGAGGCGTTCATGCGTTATGACCTGATCCTGGCGGGCGGCGGGCTGGCCAACGGGCTGATCGCCTGGCGTCTCAAGCAGTGCCGACCCGAGCTGAATATCCTGTGTATCGAGGAGCAGCCGCAGTTGGGCGGCAACCACACTTGGTCCTTTCATGACGGCGACCTGAGCCCGGACCAGCATCAATGGATCCGCCCGTTGGTGGTCAAGACCTGGCCTGCTTACGACGTCTACTTTCCAGAGCGCGCACGGCGAATGGAGAGTGGCTACGCGAGTATCACTTCCGAGCGCTTCGCTCAGGTCATTGGGCCTGCGTTGGGCGATAGCCTGATGACAGGAACGCGTATCACTGAAGTCAGCCCGGACTCGGTACTGCTCGACAATGGCGAGCGCCTGGACGCCCGCGCCGTGATCGACGGCCGTGGCGTGCAGCCCAGCGCGCATCTGGTGCTCGGTCAGCAGGCATTTCTGGGCCAGTTGCTGCAATTGAAGCACCCCCACGGGCTGGACATGCCGATCATCATGGATGCCCGCGTGCCGCAGGAAAGCGGGTATCGCTTCGTTTACGTGCTGCCGTTTACCCGCGATACGCTGCTGATCGAGGACACCCATTACGTGGATCGGCAATCGTCGTCACCGGATGAGTTGCGTCGGCACATTGCCGACTATGCGCGTCAGCACGGCTGGACGATTCAGACCTGCCTTCGCGAAGAGCAGGGCGTACTGCCCATTACGCTGGCCGGCGATTTCAATGCGTTCTGGAACGAACATCCGGGCCAGCCGCGTTCTGGCTTGCGTGCAGGGCTGTTCCACTGCACCACCGGCTACTCGCTGCCACTGGCCGTGAGGCTGGCCGACTGGATCACTCACCAGAACAACTTCGAAGCCGAGTCGCTGGCGCAGGGCATTCGCGCTTTTGCGCGGGCCCAGTGGCAGCGCCAGCGCTTCTATCGGCTGCTCAACCGGATGCTGTTTCTGGCTGGCCGACCTCAGGATCGCTGGCAAGTGATGCAACGCTTTTACGGGTTGCCCGACAACCTGATTCGCCGCTTTTACGCCGGTGACACGCTCGCCCGCGACAAGGTCCGGGTGCTGGTCGGCAAGCCTCCCGTGCCGGTCGCTGAAGCCATGCGTGCCGCCGTACGTTACCTGCCCAGACATTATGAGAATTCTCTATGACCCCAGCAAAAAACGCCGTGGTGATTGGCGCCGGTTTCGGCGGCCTGGCACTGGCGATCCGGCTTCAGGCCGCAGGCTTGCAAACAACCCTGCTCGAAAAGCGCGACAAGCCGGGCGGAAGAGCCTACGTCTATGAGGATGAGGGTTTCACTTTCGATGCAGGGCCTACGGTGATCACCGACCCCTCGGCCATCGAAGAGTTGTTCACGGCGGCCGGTAAATCGATCAAGGATTACGTCGACCTGCTGCCGGTCTCGCCGTTCTACCGTCTGTGCTGGGAAGACGGCACGCAGTTCGACTACGCCAACGATCAGGCTTCTCTGGATCGCCAGATCGGCGCGCTCAACCCCAAGGACGTTGCGGGCTATCAGCGGTTTCTGGCGTATTCGAAAGCGGTGTTCAACGAGGGCTATCTGAAACTGGGCGCTGTGCCGTTTCTGTCGTTTCGCGACATGATTCAGGCCGGTCCGCAACTGGCGCGTCTTCAGGCCTGGCGCAGCGTCTACTCCAAAGTGTCGGAGTTCATCGAAGACGAGAAACTGCGCCAGGCGTTCTCGTTCCACTCGTTGCTGGTGGGCGGTAATCCGTTTGCCACGTCGTCCATTTACACCCTGATTCACGCGCTGGAGCGCCAGTGGGGCGTCTGGTTTCCGAAGGGCGGGACCGGCGCACTGGTGCAGGGAATGGTCAAACTGTTCGAGGACATCGGCGGACGCATCGAACTCAATGCCGAAGTCGCCAGCATCGAAGTCAGCGGCGCACGCGCCACGGGTGTGCGGTTGCATGACGGCCGGGTGTTGAACGCCGACTGCGTGGCCTCGAATGCCGACGTGGTGCACACCTATGCCAATCTTCTGGCCCAGTATCCACGGGGCGTGAAGGAGGGCGCGCGGCTCAAGCGAAAGCGGTTCAGCAACTCGCTGTTCGTCATTCACTTCGGCCTCAAGCGACCACAGCCACAATTGCAGCACCACACCGTGTGCTTCGGGCCGCGTTACCGCGAACTGATCCAGGAAATCTTCAAGGGCGATGCGCTGGCCGAGGATTTCTCGCTGTACCTGCACGCACCCTGCATCACCGACCCGAGCCTCGCACCACCAGGCTGTTCCAGCCATTACGTGTTGTCACCGGTTCCGCACCTGGGCAATGCGCCCATTGATTGGGAAATCGAAGGGCCGCGCTACCGGGACCGGATCTTTGAATACCTTGAGAAGTACTACATGCCCGGCCTGCGTGAAGACCTGGTGACCTGCCGGATCTTCACGCCCAACGATTTCCGCGACGAACTGAACGCGCATCTGGGCTCGGCCTTCTCGCTGGAACCCGTCCTGCAACAAAGTGCCTGGTTTCGGCCTCACAACCGCGACGCGAATCTGGCCAATGTGTATCTGGTTGGCGCCGGGACGCATCCGGGCGCAGGTGTTCCCGGTGTGATCGGCTCGGCCAAGGCCACCGCAGGCCTGATGCTGGAGGGCGTCCACGCATGACTGCACCGGATACACAGGATCAGCAACTGGTAGACCATGCTTTACAGAGCATTGCCGTGGGTTCGAAGAGCTTCGCGGCCGCCTCGAAACTGTTCGATCCGCTGACACGCCGCAGCGCCGTGATGTTGTACGCCTGGTGCCGCCACTGTGACGATGTCATCGATGGGCAGGAAGCGGGGCATGACGCAACGGTCGTCTCGCCCGTTGAAGTACGCCAGCGTCTGGCCGGGCTCATCGCCCGGACGCATGACGTCTACGCAGGCATCCCCCCGCAGACCCCGGCCTTCGCCGCGTTCAAAGACGTGGTCTACCGTCACGGCATTCGTCAGGACTACGCGCTGGATCACCTCGCAGGGTTTGCGATGGACGTGAATCAACGGGACTACCGCAGCATCGAAGACACTCTGGAATACTGCTACCACGTGGCCGGGGTCGTCGGGTTGATGATGGCGCAGGTCATGAACGTCAGTGACGAAGCGACCCTGGATCGGGCCTGCGATCTGGGCATGGCGTTTCAACTGACCAACATTGCCCGCGATATCGTCGAAGATGCTGCCGTCGGACGCTGCTATCTGCCCGCCGACTGGCTGACCGAACTGGACATACCGCGTGACCGGCTGGCCGAGCCGGAGTATCGCCAGCGCATTGCCGTGCTCGCCCGGCGGCTGGTAGACATGGCTGAGCCGTTCTATGAAAGCGCGCAGGCCGGTCTGGCCGCGTTACCGTGGCGCTCGGCCTGGGCAGTGGCCACCGCCAGAGGTGTCTACCGCGAGATAGGCGTGAAGGTGCGGGAGGCCGGAGCGCAGGCGTGGGACTCACGCCAGTCGACCTCGAAACTCGACAAGCTCAGACTGGTCGCCGCCGGGGCATGGCAGTCCACTATTTCGCGCGGGAAGCGCTATCCCCGACGTCCGCCCGACCTGTGGAAACGTCCTCGTCGTGCCTATTGAGCGGACCGCCGTGCAGCTCGCGCAGTTGCGCCTTCAGTTTTGCCACGGAAGGCGCGTACAGAAAGCCGAATGACACACAGCGCTCCTTGCCGGACACCGCATGATGCATCAGGTGCGCCTGATAGAGTCGCTTGGCATAGCCTGCGCGTGGCACAAGACTGAACGGCCAGCGCCGGTGAACCAGTCCGTCATGCGCAACGAAATACAACAGGCCATAGGCCGTCATTCCTGCACCGATCCACTCCAGCGGATGATAACCCCCGGTGCCCAGCGCAATCAGCACGATGGCGACGCCCGCAAACACCACTGCGTACAGATCATTCTTCTCGAACCAGCCGGTCCGAGGCTCATGGTGCGAGCGATGCCAGCCCCATCCCCAGCCATGCATGACGTACTTGTGCGCCAGAAATGCGAAGCCTTCCATGCCGATCAGCGTGGCCAGAAACACCAGCGAGTTGAAAATCATCCGTTTTGTCCTCCAGGGTTGCCTGGGTTGAGACTGTGAGGGGAGGGTGGGGGTTCGATTGGATCGACCAGTTGGTTACCAAAGTAGTTTACTGTCAGTAATTTTAAACTCGTATCATCTGAGAAAGTGCTCGACAGCAGAATGAAATTTCAAAACCATAGAGAAATGTGCTCTCTATGATATTGGTCAAGGCGATACGTTAGCTTTATCGAAAGCTGAGCGATGTGGTTTTGTCATTAAGAAGATGCCAGCTTGTCGGCTTTCAATGACATGCAGCCGTCTATTTTGTAGCTTTTACAATTGACTATGAAGATTAGAAGATACTCCCCTGTATCTAAAGGTATCCAGCTTCTATGGGCCTCGCTAGAAGAGGATTTTAGAGCTTTCAAACAGATGTCGGCACCGTGAAGTATTCGACCTTGAGACTTCAAGTTATTGTGCCTGAATTCTATTATTGAGCTTAGTGATTCCTTGGATTGATCATCATAGGCGCTAATTTCTTTGGGAACCGGAAATTGCTTATTAGTCATTTTTATCTTTTTCAAGACGGCGCCCGTCACCGAATCATATTTTTTCGATTTAATAAAGCCTTCAAAATCAATTTTTTCAACCACGTCTTTAGATTTCATTTGGATCAAATACCTTTAGATTTTCTCGACTTCCTTTTAAAAGTATCTCGGACTCCCCGTATCTGTCTGGAGACAGGTGCCATGACCATCCATCGCCAGGCTTGGGGGCTCCGGTCGGTGTTCCTAATATGACTCCTCCAGGGCCATCTTTCTCTGCCCACCATTTAGCGATTTTTAGGTCTCTTGTCCAAGATGTATAGGGGCTATCTTGAGATACACCACCTTTATTATGCAGTTCAGGAGAAATATCACTATTGACATTACCTGGTTCAGCCTTTCCTCTCTTGGCATTTTCGATTTCTGGATGTTTTGCACTCACTCCTCTATAAAGCTCACACGCCCATCCAAGGGCATCAATCCAGCGAATTGGATTAGGCGTATACTTATAAAGGTTTAACCCTCCCAACAACCCAATCGGATCCTGCGTAATAAACCGCCCCACCTCCGGATCGTAATACCGGAACGTGTTGTAGTGAAGCCCCGTCTCTTCATCAAAATACTGCCCCTGAAACCGCAGGTTCTGCTCAACCTCGTTCACGGTCAGCGCTTCGAGGCTTCCCCATGCCTTGTACGTCGCCTGCCAGACGATCTGACCGTCGATATCGGTCATCTCCAGCGGCGTACCAATCTGGTCGGTGTGGAAATAGTAGACCTTGTTTCCGGCGTCACCTTCGCGCTGATCAACACGTGCCAGTGGCGCATAGCTGCCCGGCTCGTACACGTACAGGTTGCTCTGTCCCGGCTGTTCTTCACGCAGCATCCGCAGGCCTTGCCAGAAGAAGCGTTTGTGCTGGGTCTGGCCGTTTGTTTCGGACTGCTTGCCTATCCGTCTTCCCAGGCTGTCGTACTGGTAAGTGCCGGTGCTATGAAGCTGACTGTTGAGCATCGTTTCCGCACGTACGAGGCGGTTTTCACAGTCGTAGGTAAACGTCTGCCATTTCGCCAGACCACTGCGCTTCTCGATCAGGTTGCCCCAGGCGTCATAGGTGTATTCCTGATCACGCCACTGTTTGAGGCGGTTGTCCTTCACATGGTCGAAGCGGCTGGTGTTGAAGTTCAGGCGGTTGGCGGCGGCGTCGTAGCGAAATTCTTCGCTGTCAACCAGTTTGCCGGTGTCGCGGCTGTGCAACTGGCCGTTGGCTTCGTATTCGTATTTGATCTCGCCGCGCAGTTTGTCGAGGGTGCGGACCAGTTCGCCGGCCGGGTCGTACTGGTAGCGGCGGTGGATCGGGTTGTAGGCATGTTCCACCAGCAGTTGTGGGCTTTCGCTGCCCAGCACGCCGGAGAGTTTGTCGGCGGGCAGGGTTGAGGCGAACTGCCAGGATTTTCGGCCCATCGGGTCGTAGCCGAAGCAACTGGTGAGCTTGCCCTGGGTGCGGTAGACCTCGCGGTGCAGGTCGTCGCGTTCCATGTCGCTGATCAACTGGCCGTCGAGGTTCAACTGATGCAGGTGACCACTGCCGTAGTACAGGTGGTTCAGGTGCTGGCCGGTCGGCAGGGTCAGCGTGGTCAGGTTGCTGAGCGGGTCGTACTCGTAGTTCAGGGTGCCTTGTGGCGTGGTTTCTTCAACAAGGCGACCCAGCAGGTCGTACTGGAAGGACAGGGTTTCGGCGGTGACGCCCAGTTGCTTCCCGACAGCCGTTGGCTGGCGCTCGATGGACAGCAAACGATCCGCATCATCGTACGTGTAGTCCTGACGGGCGTCGCGGTTGACCTTGGCCAACAGGCGGCCAATGGGGTCGCGTTCGAATTCGGTGTGGCGCTGTGGGCGCTCTGCGCGTTCGCCGTAGCCGGTTTCCTCGACCTGGGTGAGGTATCCACCGAGGTTGTACTGGAAACGGCGCGTCAGGTTGTCGATGCGCTGCTCTTCGATCAACCGGTCCGACGCGTCGTAGGCAAAGCGGTAGCTGGCGTTGTTCTCGTTGACCAGCGCGGTCAGGCGAATGGCCTTGTCGTACTCGTAGGCAATCGACTGGCCCTTGGCATCCTGACGCCGAGTCGGCAAACCACGGGCGTTGCGCATCAGCCGCGTGGTCTGGCCCTTGCCGTCGGTGTGGGTGAGGATCTGGCCGAGGGCGTTGTAGGTAAAGCTTTCGGCGGTACCGTCGGGGTGATCGATGCGCAACACTTCGCCATCGGGCTTGCGCTCAAGCCTGGTGGTCTGGTTGAGGGCGTCGGTGACGGCGACCAGATGGTGGCGCTCGTCGTAACGGTAATAGGTGTTCTTGCCCGAGCAGTCCTGAAAGCGTTCGACCTGCGCCAGCTTGTTCCACCACAGGTATTTGGACTTCAGCGTCGGGTCGACGATGGTGTGCGGCAGGCCGTCGTCGCCGTTGAGGTACTCGGTCTTGTGGCCGAGCGCATCGAGTTCGGCGACCAGATTGCCCTTGGCGTCGTAGCGGGCGCGCCAGGTGCTGCCGTCCGGGTAATCGACCTGAGTGACCAGTGTGGTCTTGTAGTGATGCCGATAGCGGGTGGTGCGGCCGAGCGGGTCGGTTTCTTCGGTCAGGCGGGAGAGTTCATCGTAGGCAAACGCCAGCGTTTTGCCGTCGGCGAGGGTCAGGGCGGTGATATTGCCGGTGTCGTCCAGGTCGATGGTGTAGCGTTCGCCGCCAAAGTCGGTGCTGGCCACGACGCGTCGGTCGGCGTTATAGGTGACTTCGGCGTGGCGGCCGAGCACATCGGTAACACCGGTCTGGCGCGCTGTAAAATCGTAGTCGAAGTGAAAGTGCTCGCCGTCGCTGGTCCAGTGTTCGACGACCCGTGGCTGGCCGTCGAGGGTTTGCCATCGGTAGTAACAGCCCAGGCCTTCCGAATTGCTGTGACTGGCCATGACGCCGTCGGCGTAGCTGAAGCTGCGTACCGAGTCGCCGTTGCGATTGATCACACCACTCAACTGGCCGTGGCTGTCGTAGCGATACTGCACCAGCGTCTCGACGGCCTTGTTATCGACGATACGCTTGACGGCGCTCAGGCGCGGCGAGTCTTCCTCGTAATGCAGATGGACGCGCACGCCGCCGGTGGCGCTAATGTCGGTCAGGGTGCCTTGCGCGGTGCGAGTGAAGTGCAGGAAGTGGCCCATCGCATTCTCGATGCGCTGCAGCGGAACCGGCACGTTGGTGTTGGGGACTTCGCCAAAGTAGAAGAAGACGTTGTCATGGGTCTGCAGCAGATAATGGCCGCCTTCGGTGCAAACCAGGTACACCTGCTCGTGCGGGTTGTAGATACGCTCGCCGGGTTGCAGGGTCACGAAGGGCACGCTGCGACCCTGATTATCGCTCAGGTAGATGAATTGGCCATGACGGCGCAGGCTCTGCTCCCACGGCAGCACCCAGCCTTTGCCCAATACACTGTCGACGGTCAGATCGCTCGCGTAGAAGCGGGTCCACTCGATGGGCATCAGGCCCGGCAGGCTGAAGTCGTTCTCATCGATCAGCAATTTGCGCCCGGTGGTGGTGTCGACCGGATTGCCGTGCAGACCGCCCAGTACTTTGTCAGCCAGCGGGGCGACGCCAAAGCGAAAGATGGCATCGCCGACGAAAACACCGCCCATGAACCTCAGAGCGCAAGGACCGGCAGCCTTGAGGCCTTGTTGCGTGCCCAGCTTGATGATGGAACCGACCGCCCGGGCGCCGCCTGCAATGATCAGCAGGATGTCCACGGCGTAGCGCACCGCGACGGGGATTTCCTCGCTGACCGGCAGATAGCGGTAGGTACCGCCACCGATGAATACGTTGTTGGAGCCCGTCGCGATGCGCGCTCCGCAAGTCAGTTTGTCGCCCTGACGGGCGGCCGCCTTGCCGTTGATGAAAACGTTACTGGAGCCTTCAGCCACCTTGACGATGGGGGCGTGCTTGTCGCAAACGGCGGTGCTGTCTTCAACAAAGGCGGCGGCGCGGCCGTTGATGAACACGTTGCGCGAGCCGGATTCGATCTGGCCCGCGGGGGAGCTGAAGGCTCGGCCGATCGACTCTCCCAGGCTGGCCAGAGCGCTACCCGCCAAGCCGACGGCGACCCCCAGCAGCAGGCCGCCTAAACCGCAGGTAACGAAGGTAAACCCGACGTAGGCGACCAGCGCGATACCTGCCACAGCGCCCAGCAGAAAACCGCCCAGGGCACCGGTGTGTTCGATTTCGTCAAATAAACGGGCTGCCTCGAACATCGTTGTTACTCCTTTACGGTGTTCAAGGTTTTTTCGGATTTGGGAGTAAAGCTTGCTATTAAATCGGTCCAGTCGCGGTTTTGCTGCTCGGTAAAGTCCGTTTGACCGGTGTAGGCAAACACCAGAACCTGGCCGCCACCGATCATAAACGCTGCCTGACGCTGATGGATAGTGTGCGTTTCGTTGAGATAGTACGCTTCGATTTCTATACCGGGGTCAAGGTTGACGTTTGAAGTGGAAATCGCTTTGCGGGCAAGGACGGTATAGCTGCGCAGTCTGGACGTCAGAAGTTTCAGTTGTCTTTGTACGTAGGCATTGAGGTCTTCGCCCTGAAGATGAATATCCCGTGACAGCGTGATGCTGAGAGGTGCCGGAACATCCTGTCCAAGGACAAACATGTTTACGGTACGGTCACTAAAGCCTTTGGGCAACGTGATGCATCCTTCCTGCAACTGAAAGTCCATTAAATCTTCGTCCTTAAAGCAAATACGGTTAGTGAGTCGTAGGGGGTGGCTCAACTGCATGGCGCTTCGCAAAATTGTCTGCTTCATCGGAAGCATAAATCCTGGACCGTATCGAGAATCTTCATCGCAATCAGCAAAGCCAGAAGGCCCTTTCCGCTAGTCCTGTAGGCATGGGGCTGCGGATGTTTTCTAAAGCGTTTAACCGTCGTGACGTGTGGTGCTAAGGAGCCCTTATTTTTTGGCGCTGAGCGTAGACCTCTTGTTTTTTGAAAAGTGCGGAGAGCGCCGTAGGTCAGATGGCGATTGTCTTCCGTGCAGCATTAAAGGCGTTGGTCATGACCCGCTTTACTAACAGCGTGTAGACTTTTGCCACTCGTACGGCAAAGCCGCGCAACGCGCGCTCCGGCCATCATCGGTATCGATCAAGGGTTCTTATGGATTTGCGTCAACTTGAAGCCTTTGCGGCAGTGATGTCGGCGGGCAGTGTCACCGCCGCTGGCAAGATGCTCGGCCGCTCGCAGCCGTCGGTCACCCGGGTGATTCAGGAACTTGAGCAGGAGCTGGGTTTTGCGCTGTTCGAGCGCAGTGGGCCGAAGGTCACGCCGACGCACAAGGCCTTCATGATGTATGGCGAGGTAGAAAGTGCACTGCTGGGCATTCGCAACATTCGCCAGCGCGCGCAGCATATCGCCGAGGAAGAGAATCATCAGATCAAGCTGGTGGCGATTTCGGCCCTGGCCGCCGGGTTGCTGCCCGCTGCGCTGGCACGCCTGCCGGAGCACTTGAAACCACGGCAGATCCAGCTGCAGAGCATGTCGCCGGAAAATGTGGTGCAGGCGGTGCTGTCCAAGACCACGGATCTGGGGGCGGTGAGCCTGCCGCTGGAGCATCGCGGGCTAGAGATTCACTGGATAGGCGAAGCACCTTGCGTCGCTGTCCTGCCGGATGATTCCGATCTGGCCGCTTATGACGTGCTACCGATGGAAGTGCTGGCGGGTCAGACGCTGATCACCATGGCCAATCCCTATCGGTTCCGTCGGCGCATCGACAAGGCGTTTCAGGCAGCGGGCGGCGAGTTGCCGCACATGCTCGACACCAACACGTCATTGATCGCCATGCAGATGGCCAGGGCCGGGCTCGGAGTCGCACTGGTCGATCCGTTCACGGCCATGGGAGTGCCAATTCAGGGTGTGGTGGTGCGGCCGATTGCCTGCAATATCCCGTTTTTCTTCGGCCTGATTTCGGCGTTCGCCAGCCCGCACTCCGATGTGGCCCTGGCGCTGATCGATGAAATTGCTACCACCGCGAAGACGCTGTTGCCGGACATGGTCATGCATGAAGCCAGTGCTCACGACGCCCTGTTGCAGAGCATTTACGCCGAATAAGACCGTCCGGATGTTGGTAGAGATCGTTACGACCTGACATTCAGGAATATCAATATGCAATTTTGCGCGTTGCGGGAATAAAAAATGCTTTTTAGTATTCGGTTTTCGCATTCAAAGCCTTATTGAATTCATTTATTTCGTTATTGGAATGGATTTTGAAAGGTTGAATGAAAGCTCGGGTTGTCTGCCCGACCATTTGCCGAGTACCGATCAATGCCCCATGTAGATGCCCCCGCAGGTCTTGCGGCACTGGAAGCACGCTTGCGTCAGGACCTTGCCTGGCTGGACCTGCCTGCCAACCCGTGGGTCAAACCACGCCAGAGCGAGGGCAGGGCCGTGCTGGACGTTGCGATCATCGGCGGTGGCATGGCGGGGCTTGCACTGGCTGCCGAGCTGCGCCATCTTGGGGTGGCCGCGGTGATATTCGATCAGTCGCCCGCAGGCTATGAAGGCCCTTGGGCGACCACGGCGCGCATGCAAACCCTGCGCTCGCCCAAACAGCTCACGGGTCCGGCGCTCGGGCTTCCTGCGCTCACGTTCCGTGCCTGGTACGAAGCGCAGTTCGGCGCCGAAGGCTGGGCGACGCTGGACAAGATTCCGCGCCTGCAATGGGCCGACTACCTGCGCTGGTACCGCAAGGTGTTGAGCCTGGATGTGCGCAACGAACACCGTGTCAGCCGGGTCGCGCCCAGGGCGGACGGGTTGGTCGCGCTGGATATTGAAACACCGTCGCAGACTCTTTTCTTCGAGGCACGCCATGTGGTGCTGGCGACCGGTCGTGACGGACTGGGCGGCCCCTGGGTGCCTGACTTCGCAAAATCGTTGCCCAGGCATTTGTGGGCTCACTCCGCTGACGGCTTGCAGGACGACTGGTTCGAAGGCAAGCGCGTCGCTGTGATCGGTGGCGGCGCTTCGGCCATGGACAGCGCCGCGACTGCGCTGGAAGCGGGCGCGACAGGCGTCGATCTGATGATTCGCCGTGCAGTGCTGCCGCGCGTCAACAAGGGCAAGGGCGCAGGTAATCCGGGGATGGTCCACGGTTACTGGCGCCTGCCGGATGAGTGGAAGTGGCGCCTCCGTCATTACCTCAACACTCAACAGGTTCCGCCGCCACGCGGCAGTACGCTGCGGGTCTCCGGCTCGGGCAAGACACGGTTTCTACTCGGTTGTCCGCTGGTGGGTGTCGAGCAGAATCCTGCGGGTGGTGTATGGCTGGACACGCCGTCGGCACGGATCGAAGCGGACTTTGTGGTGTTCGCCACAGGTTTTCGGACCGACTTTGCGCAGCGGCCGGAGTTCGCGCCGTTCTCCGCGCACATTCGCGTCTGGCAGGACCGCTTCAAGGCGGCCGCCGATGAACAGGACGCGGAACTGGCTCAGTTGCCGGATCTGGGCAACTGCTTCGAGTTTCAGGAGAAAACGCCAGGCGCCTGCCCCGGAATCGAGCACATTCACTGTTTCAGCTACCCGGCAGCGTTGAGCTACGGCGCAGTGTCCGGTGACATCCCGGCGATCAGCGAAGGCTCCAAGCGACTGGCGCACGCATTGGTCGGGCAGTTGTTCAATGAAGACGTGGCGTTGCACTTTCAGGCCATGCGCAACTACGCCGATCCCGAATTGCTGGGTGACGAGTGGGTTGCCAGCCAGCCAACTGCCGACGAGTTACGCTCATGATCGGCTGGGCATTGCGTCGGCTGACACAGTCATTGTTGGTGATTCTGCTGATGACCCTGGTGGTGTTCATCGGCCTGAACGCCATTGGCAATCCGATGGACATTCTGGTGGGCGAAGACCTCAATCAGGCCGAGCGCCTGCAGGCGATTGCGCATCTGGGTCTGGACAAGCCGCTGTGGCAGCAATACCTGATCTTTCTCAAGGGCGCGCTCCACGGCAATCTCGGCCAGAGCTTCGTTTACCACGAAGACGCGATGCGCCTGATTCTGCAACGCCTGCCAGCAACCTTCGAACTGGCCTTCAGCGCGCTGTTTCTGGCCGTGGTGATCGGCGTGCCGCTGGGCATGTTCGCCGGGACCTGGCCGGATCATCCGGTTTCGAAGCTGCTGATGGCGGGCAGCATTGTCGGCTTCTCGCTGCCAGCGTTCTGGGTGGCATTGATGATGATCATGCTGTTCTCGATCACGCTGGGCTGGCTGCCCGCCAGTGGGCGCGGCGAGACCCGCGAATGGCTGGGCGTGCAATGGTCATGGCTGACGCTGGACGGCCTGCAGCACTTGCTGTTGCCCGCGCTGAATCTGGCACTGTTCAAGATTTCGCTGGTGTTGCGCCTGACCCGCGCCGGTGTGCGTGAGGTGCTGCCACAGGAATTCGTCAAATTTGCCCGCGCCAAGGGCCTGTCGCCACTGCGGGTGATGTGCATGCACGTCATGCGCAACACCATGATCCCCGTGGTGACGGTACTGGCCATGGAGTTGGGTTCGACCATTGCCTACGCGGTGGTCACTGAAAGCATCTTTGCCTGGCCCGGCGCCGGCAAGCTGATTCTGGACAGCATCAACATGCTGGATCGCCCGGTGGTGGTCGCTTACCTGATGGTCGTCGTGGTGATTTTCGTGGTGCTCAACCTGATCGTCGACGGCCTGTATTACCTGCTCGATCCCCGCGTACGCGTCGAGGCTTCCCGATGAATGCCATCTCCAAAACAGCCACCGCCAGCGTCGGTCTGCAGGCGCAGTCGCCGTGGCGGCGCGTGGCGGTCGAGTTCACCCGCTCGCCGTCTGCCATGTTGGGTCTGGTGGTTCTGATGATCATCATTCTGGTCGCCGCGCTGGCGCCCTGGATCGTGGTGCAGAACCCTTACGACCTGATGCAGTTGAACGTCATGGATGCCCGCATGGCGCCCGGCAGTCCGAACATGGACACCGGTTACACCTATTGGCTGGGCACTGACGGGCAAGGGCGGGATCTGGTTTCAGCGATCATTTACGGCCTGCGCATCAGTCTGTGGGTCGGGATCGGTTCGGCACTGATCGCCGCCGTGATCGGCACGCTGCTGGGGCTGGTCTCTGCGTATGCAGGCGGCTGGGTCGATGCGCTGCTGATGCGTCTGGTGGACTTGCTGCTGTCGTTTCCGGTGATTCTCATGGCCCTGATGATTCTCGCCTGGCTGGGCAAGGGCGTCGGTAACGTGATGCTCACCCTGGTATTGCTGGAATGGGCGTATTACGCCCGCACCGCAAGGGGCCAGGCCCTGACTGAAAGCCGTCGCGAATACGTCGACGCGGCGCGCGGGCAGGGCATTGGTCCATGGCGCATTGTCATTGGCCACATCCTGCCCAACTGTCTGCCGCCACTGATCGTGATTGGCGCACTGCAGATTGCCCGCGCCATCACGCTGGAGGCGACCCTCTCGTTTCTCGGCCTGGGTGTGCCGGTCACAGAACCTTCGCTGGGGCTGCTGATCGCCAATGGCTTCCAATACATGCTCAGCAATGAATACTGGATCAGTCTGTTTCCGGGGCTGGCGCTGTTGATCACCATCGTCGCGATCAATCTGGTGGGCGACCGGCTGCGTGATGTGCTGAACCCGAGGTTGCAGCGATGAGCCAGCTTGAAACAACGCCGATGGCTGAACAGCCGACCCTTGATGTGCGCGGCCTGTGCACCTCGTTCTACACCCGTGCAGGCGTGCTACCGGCCGTGCGTG
Source organism: Pseudomonas sp. fls2-241-TYG-175 (assembly GCF_030209155.1). NCBI lineage: Bacteria > Pseudomonadati > Pseudomonadota > Gammaproteobacteria > Pseudomonadales > Pseudomonadaceae > Pseudomonas > Pseudomonas sp. fls2-241-TYG-175. The sequence continues at coordinate 20,083 of NZ_JARVSO010000018.1, forward strand.
ATGTGTCGTTAAGCGTGCAACCGGGCCGGATTCTCGGACTGGTCGGTGAATCGGGATCGGGCAAATCGGTGACGGGGTTTTCCATTCTGGGACTGGTCGACGAGCCGGGCCGTATCAGCGCAGGTCAGGTGCTGTTCAAGGGGCGTGACCTGACGAAACTCACGGCCTCGCAATTGCGCGACGTGCAGGGCAATCGGGTCGCGATGATCTTTCAGGATCCGATGATGACCCTCAATCCTGTGCTGCGGGTCGACACGCAGATGGTCGAGGCCGTTCGCGCGCATCGTCCGGTCAGCAAGCGCGAAGCACGTGAGCACGCCAGCCGCACGTTGGCGCTGATGGGCATTGCCAGCCCTGAAGAGCGCCTGCGCGCCTACCCGCATCAGTTGTCAGGCGGCATGCGTCAGCGTGTGGCGATTGCCATCGCGCTGTTGCACGCCCCGGACCTGATCATTGCCGATGAGCCGACCACCGCGCTGGACGTGACCATTCAGGCGCAGATTCTCAGCGAAGTGCAGAAGCTGGTTCGGGAGCAGGGCACGTCGCTGATCTGGATCACCCATGATCTTTCCGTGGTGGCCGGGCTGGCCGACGACGTGGCGGTCATGTACGCCGGGCGCATCGTCGAACAGGGCTCGGTCGCCGATGTGCTGGACCGCCCGCAACATCCTTATACCCAAGGGCTGATCGACAGCCTGCCCAGTCGTAACCGGCGAGGTCAGCGCCTGCGGCAGATTCCCGGCATGGCGCCGGATCTGCTGTCGATGCCGGAAGGCTGCGCGTTTGCCGCCCGTTGTCCAAGAGCCTCGTCGGTCTGTGCGCAGGAACCTGCGCCACGCGAAATCGCGCCCGGCCAGACGGTGCGTTGTTTTCATCCGGGAGCCGCCGATGTCCAGTGAACAGATTCCCCTGATCGAACTGCATCAGGTCAGAAAGACATTCGGCAAGCCGGTGGCTGAACGCTCCGTTCAAGGCGTTCTGCAGCGCCTGCACCTGACGCGACCCAGACCTGTCACCCATGCGGTAGATGGCGTGGACCTGTGCATCGCACGGGGCGAGGTGGTGGGACTGGTCGGGGAGTCCGGCTGCGGCAAGTCGACACTCGGGCGCATGGTCGCCGGACTGCTGCCGGTGTCTTCGGGCTCGGTGTCGGTGGACGGCAAGCCCGTCGACAACCTGACGGCCAGCGAGCGCAAGGCGTTGCGCCTCAAGGTACAGATGATCTTTCAGGACCCGTCGTCGAGCCTCAATCCGCGTCTGCGGGTCGACCGTATCATCGGCGAAGGTGCGCTGCTGCATGGCCTGACCGACAGCAAAGGCATGGACGACTACGTCAGTGCGCAACTGCAGCGCGCCGGGCTCAGTCCGCAGTTGCGCCAGCGTTACCCGCACCAGTTCAGCGGTGGTCAGCGCCAGCGCATCGGTATTGCCAGAGCGCTGGCCGTGCAGCCCGAGCTGTTGGTGTGCGATGAGTCGGTCGCCGCGCTGGACGTGTCGATCCAGGCGCAGATTCTCAACCTGTTCATGGACCTGCGCGATGAGCTGGGCCTGACGTATCTGTTCATCAGCCATGACCTTGGGGTGGTCGAGCACCTGTGTGACCGGGTCGTCGTGATGTACCTGGGCCGGGTAGTCGAAACGGCATCGGTCGACGATCTGTTCGCCCGTGCCAATCATCCTTATACCCAGGCGTTATTGGCGCAGATCCCGCGTTTCGATATCCGCAGTACCCGTTATGACGCGATCAAAGGGGAAATCCCCAGCCCGCTGAACCCGCCTGCCGGGTGTCATTTCCATCCTCGCTGCCCGCACGCCATGGCGCGCTGCCGCGAAGAAGTTCCAGCGCTGAGGGAGGTTTCGCCGAACCACCGGAGCGCGTGTCACCTCAACGACAACCTCTGAACGAGCGCGCAGATGCTCGTGCTCCCTCTTGCCATTGATTGCGTACCAGGAATTCTCATGAAACCACTTGTTCGTTCCCTGTTAGCTTCAGCCCTTGTTCTGGCCGCAGGCAGTGCGGCGGCGCAGAGCCTGCGTATCGGCTATGCCGACCCGATCTCATCCCTCGATCCGCAACTGAACAACTACGCAGGAGACCGTTCGGTCGCCTTGCATGCGTTCGAGTCGCTGGTCAGCCGCCGCGACGACAAGACGCTGCCGGGCCTGGCGAAAAGCTGGAAAGTGGTCGATGACACCACGTGGGAGTTCGACCTGCGTGATGACGTCAAATGGCAGGACGGCCAGCCACTGACTGCGGATGATCTGGTGTTCTCCTTCGAGCGCGCCCGCAACGTGCCGGGCAGCGTGGCGTCCTACGCCGGAGCCACGCGCACGGTTGCATCCGTGACCGCCAGGGACGACCACACGCTGATCATCAAGACCCGCCTGCCCAACGCCAACCTGCTGCCGGACGTCGATTCGATCTACATCGTCAGCCGTCACGCAGGCGCCAACGCCAGCAGTGCCGACTACAACTCCGGCAAGGCCATGATCGGCACCGGCCCTTATCGTTTCGTGTCGTTCGTGCCGGGCGACCGAACGGTTTTCGAGCGCAACGATGCGTACTGGGGCGCGAAGCCGACCTGGGACAAGGTCGATTACCGTTTCATCGCCAACGCGGCCAACCGGACTGCCGCATTGCTGGCAGGCGACGTCGATGTGATCGACAAGGTTTCTCCGACCGATGTGGCACGCTTGCGCCAGACACCGACGGTCAAGGTCTATGCCTATCAGGGCCTGCGGGCGTTGCTGATTCAGCCGAGTTTCCGCGCCGGCCCCAACGAATTCATTCGCGACAATGCGGGCAAGCCGCTGCCCGAAAACCCGCTGCTCGACGTCAGGGTGCGCAAGGCACTGTCGCTGGCCATCAACCGTCAGGCCATCAATGAACGCATCATGCAAGGCACCGTGACCGAGGCCAATCAGTGGATGCCAGCCAATACCTTCGGTTACAACCCGGACGTGAAGAACATCCCGTATGACGCGAAGCAGGCCAAGGACCTGCTGGCGCAGGCCGGATTTCCCGAGGGCTTTCAATTGACCGTGCATGTGCCTGGCGATCGCTACCCGCAGGCACCGGAAGTGATGCAAGCCGTCGCGCAGTTCTGGTCGCGCATTGGCGTCAAGGTCCAGCTGGAAGTGCTGCCATGGGCGGTTTATGCCGGTAAGGCCAACAAGAACGAACTGGCGATCAGCGTCATCGCCTGGGGTAACGGAACGGGCGAGGCGGCGTACGCGCTGACCAATATCCTGACCACCGTCGACAGCGCCAAGGGGCAGGGCGCATCCAACTGGGGTCACTACAGCAACCCGTTGGTGGACAAGGCGCTCGCCGACTCGACCGCCGAATTCGATGAAGCCAAACGCCGCCAGATTCTTCAGGACTCGGTCAAGGTCGTCAGCGATGACGTGGGCATCATTCCATTGTTCCACTATCAGAACATCTGGGCAGCGCGCAAAGGCCTGAAAGTCGAGCCACTGGTCAGCGACCGCACAGCTGCGACCATGGTCACCGAACAACCCTGATCTCTCTGCCTTCGCATCAGCATTTGACGCGCGGTGCGAAGGCCACACTCACAGTGAGAATGCCCATGACGTTGACGACTGAAATTCACCCACAGCCGGATCTGCTCGACAGTCTGCTGAATATTGCGCCAGGCAGCCCTTTGCACCAGATCCGCCACGCGCGTGAAAAAGTGGCTTCGGCAACCCAAGGCAGTCAGAACCTGTTTTTCGATCCGGCGCTGGATAACGACCTGTCGCTGAGCGAGCGCCTGTGGGTGGCCTATTACGCCGCAAGGCTCGGCGAGCAGGCCACGCTGACCGCGCATTACCTGAAGCAATTGCAGGCTCTGGGAATAAAAGCTTCGGTACTGGCCGACGTCGATGCGGGCGCCATTGATGTACTGGACGATGCACGGCTGGCGGCGATTCTGCGTTTCACCCGCACGTTGATCGAGTCGCCGGTGCATGGTGATCAGGCCGCGCTGCTGGCATTGCAGCACGAAGGGTTGAGCACCGCCGAAATCGTGGTGCTCGCACAGCTGATTGCGTTTATGTCCTATCAAGTGCGTCTGGCCGCCGGGCTGGCTGCACTGCACTCTGCCGGAGCAGCCCAATGAGCGAGCTTATCGAAAGCAATGGCTTCACCAATCAGGTGCTTGGCTGGAAAGCCTGGCTGCCCACCGTCGATCTGAACAGCGCTACGCCTGAACAGCTCGCCGTGCTTGAAGAAAGCCATCCGCAGGCCAAAACCTCGGATTACTACCTGACCCTGGCGCATCACCCGGCGATTCTTCGTCAGCGTTCTCAGGCATTCAACGCCATCATGTACGCGCCAGGTGGTCTGTCCCGCGCCGAGCGGGAACTGGCCAGCACCGTGGTCTCTCGCATCAACAGCTGTGTGTACTGTGCCTCGGTGCATGCGCAGCGCTTCGAGCAACTGGCCAAGCGCAACGACGTCATCGCTCAGGTGTTCGCCGACCCGGCTACCGCAGGGACCAATGATCGGGAGCGCGCTATCGTCCGGTTCGCCATCGACCTGACGCTTGAACCCGCTTCGCTCAATGCCGGAAGTATCAGCGCGCTACGCGAGCAGGGGCTGGACGACGCACAGATACTGGACCTGATCCACGCGATCTCGATTTTCGCCTGGGCCAATCGGTTGATGCTGAATCTGGGGGAGCCGGTGTTTCCCGAGGTGTGCTCAGAAAGCTGAGCCGACGTGCCAGGGCATTTGCCTGACCCAGGCAGGTTTGCCGCAAACCGGGCTAACGGCGCCTGGACCACATCAAGTCGGGCAGCTTGCGGGACGCTATCAGTGCCTCGTCGGCGCTGACTGTCGTGGGCAGTGCATGCCACGGAACACCTGCGGCCCGGTGATGCTGCAGGTGCAGGTTGATGTGATAGGGCCAGATGAAGAACCGTCCCAGCCAGCCCACGCGCCATGAGTAGGTCCATGCCTGCCAGCCGGGTGTGGAGCCGGGACCGCCGCTGTGTTCGGCCATGCTGCGGATTTTCTGAAGCAGGGCGCCGAGCGTGACGAGCGGGACGAACCACAGCATAGCCAACAGCGCCAGTTGGTGCGCCGAACACTGCCAGACAAGAAGCGCCAGAATGAAAACCCACACCAGCACGCCAGCAATCAAAGGACGCGTCACCGGCAACGGCGCACCCCCGCTGGCCCGGTAAGCGATCAGGTTGCGCACGGTGTTGACCAGCAGGAGGTCGCCCGCCAGTTGCCTGAGCAACGGCCCGGCGCCCAACGGTGTGAAGCACCAGGGTTGACGGTGGTATAGAAAACGCCGTTCTGGATCCTGCTCGGTGCCAAGATGTCGATGATGCTCAAGGTGCAGAGGCCGGTAGAACTCGATTGGAACAAGCCCCGGAACGCCGATGGCGGCATTGATCAGAAAGTCGTTGACGCTGCGCCGACGCGTCAGGTGGTAGTGCGTGGCATCGTGATACAAGACAAACAGGGCATGCTGTCGGGCGGCGATGATGATCATGGCCGCGACGCAGATTCTCCAGTCGGCCATATACAGCGCAATGCGCAGTGTAACGATGATGCACAGCCACTCCAGCAACAGCGCTCCCATTGTGCGCAGGTCTATGGCAAAGCGTCTGAGCAACAGCGTCAGCGCTGCGCAGCCCACCCCAATGGCAACGCCAAAGGCCATGTCGGCGAACAGATGTTGCCCGGTCGTCATGACGCTCATCATCAGCACCAGACTCCACACGGCAAATGCCAGGGCATGGCGCACCCTGAGGCCGAACAGGGTAAGGGCGATTGCAACGGGCAACGCCACGTGCCCGCTGGGCGACGCTGCCAATGGTTTGTCCAAGTGATACAGCCAGTCGAGCGCCGCATGAAGGCTGTCCGGGCGTACGATCATGGTCGGCAAAAACAAGTGGCAGACCAGACACAGCCCGGCGGCCAGTGCGCCAGCAAAAAATACTGGCAGCAGCCAGTCTGACGTGCGCCCCAGAAAGACAAGCACGGGCATCACCAGCATGTAACTCAAGTAGAGCGGCAGCGACAAAGGCAGCATAGGGATATAGCGGTCGACGGCCCCCGGCTCGATGACGTTAACCACGCCCATTGGAAAATGCGTCACCAGGAAATACAGCACGCCGGTGACCAACAGGTAGGCGATCAGCCAGGCAAAAGGGCGGGTGACTGGGTTCGGGTCGAGTCGAGAAGGGGGCATGTACGGACGGCCTGGATCAAAGGTTGGCAAGTGCGGGTAACCGGGGGGATCCGCTCGCAGTCGGGGCTGCAACGTCAAAACGGCAGACAGTTTGATTGCCCTGAGCGGTCCACCCCGTCAGAATCCGGCCAGTGTGTTTCCAACTATCGAAGTCTTCCATGAGTTTGCGCGCTACCACCGTTGAATGTGCTGATCTGTCACTGAATGAAATCAAGCAGATGTTCGAACTTTACTCGGCTTGCTATCAGGATACCTGCCGGATTCGGTTTGGACACGATCTTGATGACAAGACGCATTGCGTCATTCTGCGTGACGCGGGTGATCGAATCGTCGGTTTTACGACGTTGAAGCTGTTCGAGATGCTCTGGCAGAACCAGCTGAAAAGATTTGTGTTCTCCGGCGATACAATCATCGATCCCGAGCACTGGGGCAGTCAGCAACTGACGTTTGCCTGGTCGCGGCTCGTGGGCGATCTGTGGCGACAGCGTCCGCAGGTTCCTTTTTACTGGTTTCTGATCTGCAAGGGGCATCGCACGTATCGCTATCTGCGCGCCATGATACTGAATTATGCGCCGCGTGCAGGTCAGGTGACAGCTCCGGACGTGCAGGCGTTAATGGATCATCTGGCCACCACCCACTTCGGCGATGCGTACGACTCGACGACAGGCTTGCTGCGCTTCCAGACGCCTCAAGGTCGCCTCGTTCCAACGCTGGCAGAGGTGCCGGAGAACCACTCAAGGCTTGAGGAGGTCGCCTATTTTCTGGAGCGCAACCCGGGCTATGCCAACGGGGACGAGTTGGTGTGCCTGTGCCAGCTTACGCCTGAAAACCTGCGCCCCTTCGCCCGACGCCTGTTTGTCACCGCGCAGCCTTCTGCGTGTTGATTCGTCAGGCGCTCCCTTCGGACAATCCGCAGCTGCTTGATTTTCAGAAGCGCCACGCGATGCCTGGCCGCGTACCTCTGCGCTTTGATCGCAGCCCGGATTATTTTGCCTTGCATCGCTGCCACGCACCCGACCACCGCACCTGGCTGGCTTCAAGCGAGGACGGGGTTGTGAAAGGCACCGCCAGCCTGGTTGTTCGTGAGGGTTATATGCATCACGGTGTCGAGCAGGTGGCCTATCTGGGCGATTTGCGTCTCGTGCCTGACCGGGCACTGTCCCGCTCTTGGATGGCGCAAGTGCAGTCGCGACTCGGCGAGCTTTCACTGGAAACCGGTGTTCAACACGCCTATTGCTGCGTCATCCGCGACAACACGCTGGCGACACGGTCGCTGCTCAGACGTCGCCAGGCCAACCCCCTCAAGCTCGCGCACTGGCGCGGCTACAGCAACGTTTCGATTTACGCCCAACGTGGTTGGGGCAGTGCGCCGCGCATCCCGGCCCATGTGCGCGTCATACAGGCAACGCCGAGCCATCTTGATGTGCTAAGAGCGTTTATCGACGACGAGTCGGCTCAGCAGCCGTTCGGCAATGTGTTTAGCGAAACAGAGTTCAGCAGAAGGTTGCGAGACTGGCCTGGTTTCAGCCTTGATTCATTCCTGATCGCGGTAGACCCCTGCGACAACATTCTGGGATGTGTCGCGCCGTGGGATTCCGGACAGATCAAGCGCATCGTGGTTGAGCAGCTACCGGCAGGACACCAACTGTTGCGGCGCGGATACAACGCACTTGCACCGCTCGCAGGCAGGCCGGGCATTGCCGCGCCGGGTGACGCGCTACAGGATATCTACCTGACCCACCTACAGATAAAACGACGTGACCCGGCGGTGTTTGCCGCTCTGCTGGATGTCGCCTGGGCACAAGTTTGTGGGCAGTACGCCTTGATGCAGCTTTGTCTGTACGACGGTGATCCGCTTTGGCCCGCGATGAATCGCTACCGCTCAATCTCTACCGCGATGGATTTGTACACAGCACCCTGTAATCCCGAGGCGCGGCCGTTTCTCAGTGAAAACGCGGATCGGATTCCAGGTTTCGAAATCTATCTGGTGTAGCCGTCAAGTCTAATTGGCCTGCGGATTCCGGCTGGACGGCTGAAGAACATCCAGCAGCGTCATCCAGAAACGGACCTGATCGAAACCTCCGCCCCCGAGCACTGGCTGGCCATGATCCAGATGGGGCAGGCAGATCTGCGGCACGTTGGGCAGGCACAATCGTTCGATATAGAACTGACCGTCGTGGGCGTGTCGAGGGCGCAATCTGTCGAGCCGCGTGTGATGGGTGTCGAGAAATGAATGCCCTGACGCAGACCAACTGACCACATGCACGGCGTTCAGATTGCCGGGCAACTCATCGAGCAGCTGGGTTATTTTCGGGTCGCGGCGACTGCTGATGTCCCGTGTCGCGCCTGCCAGCCAGCGCGTATTGACCAGCGTACGGCGCAGCCGGTCAAACCGGTAGTATGGGGCAGGGAGGCCCGTTCGGCCGATGCCGGGTGTACGGTCCAGCAATTCATCCACCAGCGTTGAAGCGCCAGCAGGCGGCTGGACCAGTGCGATGCCGTCACAGGCTTTCTGGAGTTCATTAGACTGTGCCAGCGCGGCGAGCGCATCGAGGCCCCCCTTGCTGTGGGCCAGCACCACAAAGCGCTGACCCTGCCTCAGATGAGTCGCGAGCACTTTGCTGATATGCGAGCCCTGCGCCATGACACCTCTGGATGAGCGCACGGGCACACGCAACACTTCATGGCCTGACGATTTCAACGCCCGAGGAACGCCATGGAAGCAGCGAGGCATGAACTCCGAATAGAGGCCCGCGATCAGCACAATCAACGTGGATTTCGGGAGTCGAGCCTCAGGCTGATGCCAGCAACTGATAAAACGGTCAGTCAAGTCCAGAGGCGCTGGCGGACGCACAAACCCGGTTGCCGGAAAGAACGATTGCCAGTCATCGAAGCCTTCGGGTGTCCAGGTCGGTCGCGCCATCAGTGCTCTGCCTGCGCAGCGGGCACGAAAGACTCGTCAAAGGCCCGACGGGCATCCTCAAGCACGTCGCGGCTGTCCAGTCGGTCCGGATGAAAGCCTGGCACGAACCAGAGCAGCGCTGCCGGCACGATGCGCGTCAGCAGGCCGGGATTCACGAACAGCCACCACTGCAATCGCAACCACTCCCGCCAACTGTGATGTTGCCGATCACTTCGCACCAGTATGTAGGTGAAATGCGTCAGGTCGAACAGGAAGCTGGCTGCCACGATGAACATCAATGCACAGCGCCGCAGATAACCTCGCAACCGGTTGGTTTCGACCACGCACATGACGTCGAACGCCACCGCCTTGTGCTCAGTCTCTTCAATGGCATGCCAACGCCAGAGTCTGGCCATGACCGGATCCGCACCCGCCAGCACGCCGGGGTTACGCAATACCTGATCGGAGATGATCGAGGTCAGATGCTCCAGGCACGCCGTCAGGGCCAGTCTTATCGGTGCAGGCAACCAATCGTTTCTCTCGATGCGCCGCTGCAACAGGCTTTCAAGATGCTCGACGGGTGCGCCCTGAGCCTTCAGCCACAGGTTATAAGCCCGATGTTCACGAATATGCGTGGCCTCTTGATAGACGAAACCGTCAACCGCTTTGAGTAGTGTGGGGTTTCGTTGAATAAGAGGGCGATAGTGCATGACGCTTTCAATGAAAACCCTTTCGCCAACCGGAAACATCAGCGACAGGCCGTCAAAAAAGCGGGTGATGTGCGGCCGACGATGATGCCAGTGGCGAGGGATGCTTTCGTCAAGCATGAAGCGGACGGACCTGTGGGGGATTTCCACGGCGTTTATCTGCGCCGCCGAGCGTTTGGACAGCAGGCGTTTGAAAATCGACATGTCGCGCAGATTACCTTAGTCATCAAGGCGCACAGGCTACCGCGTTTGGCGGTGTCGAGCGACAGTACCTTACCCATAGAGTCGGCATGCACAGCTGCAAGCCCCGAATGGCACCGGACCCTCAGAGGGTTCGATACATTGTTGGCGCACCGGTATACTCCGTGGTTTGTCACAGGGACAGGGTGTGCTCGATCATGGATACTTCGCCATCACAGCGGTTCGACATCGCTAACCTGAGCGTTGTGGGCGCACAAACCCTGCTATGGGCCACAACGCTGACCTGGCTGTCCCACGCTCATTCAGGTGCCTGGAAATGGCTGGTGCTGATTCCGTTCTGCCTGATCATGCAGGGCGTCTTTTCCATGATGCACGAGGCCTTTCATGGTCTGGCGCACAGCAGGAAAACGACCAACTATTTGATCATGTGGTGGGCCTCGACCTTGTTTGGCGCTTCTGCCACGCTGATCCACATCAACCACCTGGGCCACCACACGCGTAATCGCACTCGCGCAGAACTGGCTGATTTCGCGATGCCCGACGAATCCCTGCTGCGAAAGCGGCTTGAATATTACTTCGCCGTGCTCGGCGGAATATGGCTGGCGGCGTTTATTGGCAGCCTGTTACTCCCGTTGCTGCCCGCACGTTTCGCTGATCGATGGGCGCAACGGGGTGAGGTCAATACCTATGCGGCCGCGTTCAAGGACTTTTCCGTCCAGGATTTTCGGCGCATTCGCCTCGAAGTCGTCGCCAGCGTGAGCGCCTGGCTGCTGGCCGCCCTGGTGCTGGGTTGGACGTGGCACGTCGTGCTGATTGCCTACATTGCGTTCGGTTTTTCATGGTCATCGCTGCAATGGGTCTATCACATGCGCACACCGATCGATGTTGTCGAGGGGGCCTATAATTTGCGCGCGCCGCGTGTGGTGCGCTGGGCCTTCCTGAATTTCAATTACAACCTGACGCACCACCGGCATCCCTCCATGCACTGGCAGCACATGCATGCCGCCTCCAATCTGAAGGAAACGCGGCCTCTGTGGTACGGCTGGTTACAGGTGTTCAGTCCGCCGCAGCGTATGCCTGAAGATGTGTCGTCGCTCGACAAGACCTATTTCTGATGCGACCTGTCGATCAATCAAAACATGCGCTGTGGCGCTCGTTCTCTGACGGCGCACAGTCAACCCTCGATCACTGGCACGCAATGTTCGAGGAGCCTGAGCTCACTCAGGAGCGGATACTTCAGCGTTTGCTCGCCGCCAACCGCGACAGCGCGTTCGGGCGCGCTCATGAATTCGCCTCCATAACCGATTCGACCCGGTTCCGCGAAAAGGTTGCAATGCAGACCTACACGCAGCTTGCACCTTGGATACAGAGGGCCCAACGTGAGTCGGGGCCGATACTGACCCGCGAGGCGCCCTTGTTTTTCGAGCGCACGAGCGGCAGCAGCGCTGTTCAGAAACACATTCCCTACACACGCTCGTTCCTTGGCGAGTTGCAGGGTGCGCTGACCGTATGGCTTGCCGATATGCACCGCCATATTCCCGAAATAGGCGACGGCAGCGGGTATTGGTCAATGTCGCCGCCCATGCAGGCGCAGGCGATAGCCGAAAATGGCATCGCCATCGGTTCGACCAGTGACTTGGCCTACCTGGAGGGCAGTGCGATTGCTTCATTGGCGGGTACGTTGTTGATGCCCGACCTGGTTGAGGACGCAACGCGCTGGCGCAGGCAAACACTGTTGGCGCTGGTGGCCGCTGAAGACCTGAGCTTTATCAGCGTCTGGAGCCCGACCTTTCTCACCAGCCTGTTGCAACCGCTGTTTGACATCGACTCGGCCGATAACCGCCATGTGTTTGACTGGGTGGAGACTCAGTTACCCGCCGAGCGTCAACAGGCGCTACGCCATGCCAGAGCAACCGGGTTGTGTACCCGCCTGTGGCCACGATTGGCAGCAGTCAGTTGCTGGATGGATGGGCCTAGCCACGGGTACGCAACGCGATTGGCGTCGCATTTTCCTCAGGCCCGGTGGCTGCCCAAAGGCTTGCTCGCCACCGAAGGCGTGCTCAGCATACCGGTGGGCGCCGGGCCGGGTTGTCCACTGGCAATCGGCAGCCACCACCTCGAATTTCTCGACGAAAACGGCTCGTCGCGTGGTGCCCACTCGCTGCGTATGGGTGAGACTGTCCAAGTACTTTTGACCACCGGGAGCGGGCTGTATCGCTATGCCCTCGGCGACAGGGTTCGCGTCGTGGGTCACACCGGACGCACACCCCGCGTGGAGTTTATAGGCCGCGCCGCCAACACCTGTGATCTGGTGGGAGAGAAACTGGATGAGCCATTCGTCGAGCGTGTTTTGCAGGGTTGCCTCGACACAGCCGACGACGCTTGCCTGGTGGCCGACGCACAGGCCTCGCCAGCGAGCTACACCGTCCTGCTGGCAAGCTCTGCCACGGGCGAGGTCAACGGTCTTGCGGAAGCAATCGACCGTGCGCTGCAAGCGTCTTTTCACTACGCACAGGCACGAAAACTGGGGCAGTTGGGGCCGGTCTGCGTTCGCGTCGTCAGCGGGGGCGCGCAACGGCTTGCAGGATTGTTACAACGGGCTTCTGAAATCGGCGGGATTCGCGCTGGCGATGTAAAGCCCGGCCGGCTGATCAGTCGGCTGGAAACTGCCCGAGCCCTCCTTGCCATGACGGAAAAAGATCTGTGACTGCCCCCGTGAACCGCGAAAATCCAACGCCTCATGACGCGACGCTCGAACACTGGTACGTGGCCTGCACCGCAAGGGAATTGAAGAGCAAGCCGCATCGCGCCACGATACTGGGCCTTAATATCGTGTTGTTCCGGCAGAAAAGCGGGCATGTCGTTGCGCTCCTCGATCAGTGTGTACACCGAGGTACGCGATTGTCGGCAGGCAAGGTCGCTGACGACTGCCTTGAATGCCCTTACCACGGCTGGCGTTACGACGCGCAGGGTCACGTGGTCCATATTCCGAGCGTCGACGCCGATAAGGCCTCGCCGCGATCGCCGGGCTACCACTATCGGCAACGGCACTTTGCGGTGTGCGAGCAGGACGGTCTGGTCTGGGTCTACACCGGCACGGGCGAGGCCCATGCCAAACCGATATTCAGGTTGCCTGCTTACGGTGAGCAGCCGTGGCAGTCTTACTTCATGCTCAATACCTTCGAAGCAGACGTCGGCAGCCTGGTACAGAACTTTCTGGACGTACCCCACACGGTGTTTGTCCACGAGGGTATTTTCAGGTCAAGCAGCGGCAGAGCGATGGAGGCGACGCTGGCCTGCAAGGCCCACAGCATCGAAGTGTCCTACCACGACGAAGCCGACAAGATCGGCATCCTGCACTGGCTGACCAATCCGGATGCCGAACCACTTGTTCACACTGATCGGTTTCTGGCGCCCAACGTGACGTTTTGCGACTACCTGTGGGGGCGGCGCTCGGGATTTCTGATCGTTAGCCAGATCACTCCGGTCAACGAACGTCAGTCCAGGGTCTACACCTATATCGCGTACCGCTTTCCAGTGCCGCGCTGGATGCTACGGCTGATGCGTCCGCTCATCCACCTTTATACGCACCTCGTTATCCAGCAGGACGTGAAGATCATCCGTGCCCATCGGGAAGGTCTGGATAATGTAGCGAACTTCAAACCTTGCAATGTTCCGGCCGATGCCATTCATGTGGGTGTCGAGCAGATGCTGGCAGCGGTGAGGCGTGGCGAAGCCTTGCCGCCAGCCCAGCGCCGCGAGCAGCGAATCAGGTTTGAACTCTAGGGCAGGGCACCGACCAGCCGTGGCTGCACCGAATCCGCCAGCCGGGTCAGGATCAGACAGCACGACACCGCGCCGGCATCCAGCACGCCGATAGAGCGTTCGCCCAGACGGCTGGCGCGGCCGATTTTGGCCATCAGGTCCCTGGTCGAGTCGCGTCCCTGTGAGGCTGCGCGTTTCATGGCTTCCAGCGCATCGTTGAACGAGGCGCCCGAGGCGTGGGCCTGTTCGAAGGCTTCGACGGCTGGAATCAAGGTGTCCATCAGGCACTTGTCGCCCACGCCCGCTTCGGTGATGTCCTGCAGGGACGTGAGCCCGCCGCGCAACAAATGTGCGAAAGTTGCTGCGTCGATCTGCTCACTGCCGCGTACTTCATCGGCCATCCCAATGAACAGGCTGCCGTACAACGGACCCATGGAGCCGCCGATGCCTTCCATCAGGCTCAGCGTAAGTTCATCGAGTGCCTCGGCAAGGGTCAGTTGTCGACCCTCGATGCTGCGACCGCAGTGGGCAAAACCCTTGGCCATGTTGATGCCGTGGTCACCATCACCGATGGCACCATCGACTTCACTGAGGTATTCACGGTTGGCCACGATCACGGTGACCAGATCGGTGACGATGGCGCTACCGTCACGAGAGGAAAAATGCTGGCTCATGGTTCATTCCGCCTGGGTCATGCCGATGGAACGGCAAGGGTGGTCGATCAGGGTTTTCAGCTCGGCGTCCAGGCCCAGCAGGGTCAGGGTCACGCCCATCATTTCCAGGGACGTGAAGTAGTTACCGACGTAGCAGCGATGAATGTTCAGGCCGCGCGCCTTGAGCTGGCGTTCGACTTCGGCGTAGAAGATGTAAAGCTCCATGACCGGCGTGGCGCCGAGTCCCGACACCAGCACCACGACGCTGTCGTCCTGATGGAAATCCCGGTCGGCGAGAATCGGTGCCAGCATGCGTTCGGCCATGGCGCCGGCGGACTCGATGGGGATGACCTCAATGCCGGGTTCGCCGTGGTGGCCGATACCCAGTTCCATCTGGCCGTCCGGGATCTGGAAGTTGGGCTTGCCGACTGCCGCGATGGTGCAGGGCGTCAGGCCGAAGCCGATGGAGCGGCACTGATCGACGGCTTTCTGGGCGACACGGATCACGCCGTCCAGGTCGTAGCCCAGCGCTGCGGCAGCGCCGCCGGTCTTCCACATGAAGATTTCACCGGCCACGCCGCGACGTTTGGCAATGTCGGCTTTGGGTGCCGAGGCCACGTCGTCATTGGCGACCACGGTGCGAATCTGCAAGTCCTTGCTGGCGGCCATTTTCATCGCCAGCTTTACGTTCATGTTGTCACCGGCGTAGTTGCCATACAGGCAGGCCACGCCAGCGCCACGATCAGCTGCGCGGAAAGCATCGAAGAAACTTTTGGCGGTAGGGGAAGAGAATATCTCGCCGACTGCCACGGCATCGACCAGGCCGGGGCCGACATAGCCGAGAAACGCTGGCTCGTGACCCGAACCGCCACCGGTGACGATGCCGACCCGGCCGTGGGGTGAAGGCGTGGTCTTGCTGATGACTCGGGGATTGCTGTCGCCTTGCGACAGCTCGGGATGCGCAACCAGAATGCCGCGCAGCATGTCCTCGACCACTTGGTCGGGATCGTTGATGACTCGATTCATAACGCGGTTTCCTGTGTTCTTTTTATAAGGAGCGTGCGTGTTACGGTTCCAGCACCACTTTCAGCGACTTGTCGCCGCGTTCCATCACGGCGAAGGCTTCCTTGAAATCGGCGAGGGGGAATTTGTGGGTGACCACGTCTCGCATGTCGATCTTGCGATTGCCAATGAAATCGATGGCGCGTGGGTACATGTAGGGGCCCAGGTGTGAGCCCAGCACGTCCAGTTCCTTGCGGTCGCCGATGATCGACCAATCTACCGTGGCCTCGTCGTTGAACACACTGAATTCAACGAAACGACCCAGCTTGCGCAGCATTGCCAGGCCCTGGTTGACCGCCTTGTGGTGTCCGGTGGCTTCTATATAGATGTCGCAGCCGTAGCCTCCGGTGATTTCGCGGATCTTTGCCAATACATCGACCTCGGCCGGGTTCCAGACTTCATCCGCACCCATGCGCAGGGCGAGGGCGGCGCGTTCGGGTTTCATGTCCAGCACGATGAGCTTTTTCGGGTTACGCATGCGCACCGCGCCGATGATGCCCAGGCCCAGCGTGCCGGCCCCGGCAACCACCACCACGTCGTCGAAATCGACATTGGCGCGTTCTGCTGCGTGCAGTGAGCACGCCAGCGGCTCGATCAGAATCGCCTCGTCCGGCGCGATGGAGTCGGGCACTTTGTGGATGATGCCTTCCTTGGTGAAGATCATGTATTGGGCCATCGCGCCCTGAACATTGTTCTGAAAACCATACAAGTCGTGCTTCTGGCACATCCAGTACTGACCGTGGTTGCAGAAGCGGCAGCCCCAGCACGGTACGATCTGCTCGGAAATCACCCGGTCGCCAATCTTCACCCCGCGTTTTTCGGCACCCGGGCCGAGGGCGACCACGCGGCAAACGAACTCGTGGCCGGGAATCATAGGCGGTTTGACGTAGCGCGGCTGCTCGGCATCGCCCCAGAATGAGGGCGCGCCGCGATAGGTCTTGATGTCGCCCATGCAGATTCCGCACAGCTCGACCTTGGTCAGGATCTCATCAGGGCCGGGCGTCGGGACGTCGACCGTTTCAAGCCGGTAGTCTTCCGGGCCATGACAGACCACGGCCTGCATGGTGGCGGGAATCACGGGAGAGAGTTGTTCGGCGGTGCGTTCGGTAGCGGTGGACATGACGAAACCTCGCGACAGAAAAGGGGGTTACTGAATGCTGTAGCCGCCGTCGATCACCACGTTCTCTCCGGTGATCATGGCGGCGACGTCGCTGAGCAGGTAAAGCGCCAGCCCGGCAACTTCTTCCGGCTGGGCGAAGCGTCCCGCCGGGATCTGCAATCTGGCCTTTTCACCCAGCTCGCCCGCCCAGGCTTTCTTGCCCAGCGCGGTTTCGACGATGGTGGGGGAGATGGCATTGACGTTGATGTGCGGCGCCCACTCCATGGCCAGCACTTTGGTCATGCCGACCACCGCAGCCTTGCTGGCGCAGTAGGCGACATGCCGATCCAGACCGATCACCGCAGCCTGTGACGCCAGGTTGACGATGCGCCCGCTGCCTTGGGCGAGCATGTGCCGTGCGCAGGCCTGAGCCACGAAGAAGCTGGCCTTGAGGTTGATGTCCAGCGTGGTGTCCCAGGCGTCTTCGCTGACATCGACGGCCTTGTCCAGCAGCGCGACGCCTGCGCTATTGACCAGATAATCCAGGCGTTTGAAGTGGTCAAAGGCGGTGTCGACGCTGCGTTGCACCTGATCGAGCTGACGCAGGTCCACGGCGATACCAAGATGGCCGTCGCCCAGGCGTGCGGCGACCTCAACCACCGCAGGGTCACGGTCGAGCAACGCAACCCGCGCACCGCGCTCGACCAGCAGGCTGGCACAGGCCAGACCGATCCCGGCCGCGCCGCCCGTGATGACGGCGCATTTGCCGGTGAGGTCGAAGGCCTGATTCCAGAATCCAGACATGAACATGACTCCTGTTGTTGGAGGGAACACACTGATCGTGCCCATCGCGTGGGCATGCAGCCCGTGACGCTCTGCGTCATATCCGAGAGCGGACGCGGAGCGTCCTGGGCGGCGTTCCCACGCAGAGCGTGGGAACGATCAGTTTCGTATTTCGCCATCAGAACTTGTGTGACGCCGAACGCAGCGCATCGGAACGATCAGCAGAGGGTTACTTGCCGCCACTCACCTGTTGATACAGCGCATCGGCGTTGGCGTCGGTCACCGGCACCCATGGCAGGATGTAGTTCTTGTCGGTGCCATCACCCCATTTCACGTCTTTGGCGTAACGCTCCCAGATCACGGACTGCGGCTTGTAATCCTTGCCGGCGAGGGCGCGAAGGGCGACGTCCAGTGCGCCTTGGGACTGGGCCTGGGCATCCTGCAGGAAGGTGGTCACTTCGTTTTTCTTGGCAGCCTGAATGGCGTCCGGCATGCCGTCGATGGAGGTGACGGGCACTTCAGCAGGGGTCAGGCCGCGTGATTTGACGGCTTGCAAGGCGCCGAGCGCCATGTCGTCGTTCTGGGCGATGATCCCGGAAATGCCGCCATTAGGGTGCGCATTGAGCCAATCTTCAGTCAGGGCCAGCGCTTCGGCACGCGACCAGTTGGCGGTTTTCATTTCAATGATCTTGATATCAGGGTGTTTCTTCAGGACTTCCATTTCGCCCTTTTCACGGTCGATCTGGGCCGACTGGCCAATCGGCCCCTGAATGATCACCACGTTGCCCTTGCCTTTGATCTTGTCGACCATGGCCTGAGCCTGCAGGCGTCCGCCCTCGACATCATCGTTGCCGACGTAGGGCACTTTGGTCCCGGCCACACGAGTGTTGGACGCGATGACCGGAATATCGTTTTCCATGGCGCGGGCCACGGTGCCGACGCCGGCCTTGGTGTCGATGGGCACGAAGATGATCGCGTCGTAGTGCTGGGTGATCATGGTTTCGATCTGGTTGTTCTGGGTCAGCGCGTCGTAGTTGCCGTCGAACACGGTGATTTGCACGGTGCCATCCTTGACCGCCGGGTGCTGCTTGAGCTCGCGAACCCAGTTCTGCATGAACTGGCCTTTGAGCCCGTAAACGGCTGCGCCGATCTTGTAGGTCTTGCCGTCAGCTGCCAGGGAAATGCTGCTGGCAAGCAGGGTGAGCGCCGCGACAGCGGCCAGGGATGTGCCGAATTTCATGATGAGAACTCCGTTATTGTTGTAGTCAGTCGTTCATTCAGAGGAAAAGCGATTAGCGTTTCTTCTTGCGCCACACGTCGATCAGTACTGCGAACACGATGATCAGGCCCTTGGCGACCTGCTGGTAATAGGAGGACACGCCGAGCAGATTCAGGCCATTGTTGATCACGCCAATCAACAGCGCGCCGAACAGGGTGCCTACGATGCTGCCCGTGCCGCCCGACAGGCTGGTGCCGCCGATGACCACAGCTGCGATGGCATCCAGTTCATACGACATGCCGGCCTGGGGCAGGGCGGACGTGGTTCGCGCGGACAGCACCACACCCGCCAGCCCTGCCAGCAATCCGGAAACCACGTACACCGAGAACATCACCTTGCGCACGCCGATGCCTGAGGTGCGGGCGCTTTTCTCGTTGCCACCCACGGCGTACACGTAGCGGCCGTAGGTGGTGTAACGCAGCACCATCCAGAAAATCAGCGCCACCACAGCGAAGATGATGATCGGCACGCCAATCGGACCGATTCGCCCGGTGCCCAGCGCCAGATAGGCTTCAGGCAAGTCAGTCACCGGGCTGCCGTCGTTGAGGATGAAGGTCATGCCGCGCGCGATGCTGAGCATGCCGAGGGTCGCGACAAAAGGCGGAATCGACAGGTTGGCAACCATGAAGCCGTTGACCACCCCGAGCATTGCCCCGGCGAACATCCCGGCACTGACCGCCGCCAGCAATCCATAGCCCTGAGTCGCAACCAGCGCGCTGCACAGCCCGGCGAACGCCAGAATCGAACCGACCGACAGGTCGATGCCCTTGGTCAGAATCACGTAGGTCATGCCGACCGCGAGAATGCCGTTGATGGAGGTCTGGCGCAGGATGTCCATCCAGTTGCGCCAGGTCATGAAGTATTCGCTGGAGAACGCCATCACGATACACAGCACGATGAACACCAGCGGCAGGCCGAAACGGTCCAGGGACAGACGCAGGCGGCTTCGGGGTGCAGCGTTAGCGGGGGCGATGACAGTTTTGGCATTCATGAGGCAAGACTCAACAGGGCTTCCTGGGAAAGGTCGGTGTCGCTGCTGATCGTTACCAGCTTTCCGGCCTTGAATACGGCGATTCGGTCACTCAGGCGCAACAGTTCCGGCGCTTCCGAAGACACCACGATGGCAGCGCCACCGGCGCGCACGAACTGGTCCAGTAGGTGATAGATCTCCTGCTTGGCGCCTTCGTCGATGCCCCGGGTCGGCTCATCGCACAGCAGGCAGACGGGCTCGGTGGACAGGCACTTGGCAAGCACCACTTTTTGCTGATTGCCGCCACTCATGGAGGCGACGGGCAGGTCCAGTGAAGTGGTCTTGATCTGCAGGCGTCTGACCATGTCTTCGGCTAGACGGCTTTCCTTGCGTGCGTCGATCAGCGACCAGGTCGACAGACGCTTGTACGCCGAGAGGGCAATGTTGGAGAGAATGCTGCTGGTCAGCACCAGGCCGCTGTCCTTGCGGTCTTCGGTCACCAGCGACATGCCTGCGCGTATCGTTGCCTTGGGCAGGCCGACCGGCATGGGCTTGCCCTGCAGGGTAACGGTGCCTGAGTCCGGCGTGGTCAGTCCGTATATACAGTTGAGAAATTCGCTGCGCCCCGAGCCCATCAGGCCGTAGATGCCGAGAATCTCGCCCTGACGCAGTTGAAGGCTGATGTCGTGGAACTCGCCGTTGCGACTCAGGCTGTCAACGTTCAGGCAGCATTCGGCAGCGCATTCGCGACCGACTTTGTGGTCGATGCGCGTCAGCTCCTGGCCGACGATGCCGCGCACCAGATGGGCGCGATCAATGTCCGCCATGCGGCCGGTTTCGACAAAAGCCCCGTCGCGGAAGATGGTGTAGTCATCGGCAATCTGTGCGAGCTCGCTGAGGCGATGGGACACATAAACGATACCGGCGCCTCGCGCGGTCAGACGGCGAATGGCTTTGAACAGCGTTTGTGCTTCGCGCTCGCCGATGGCCGAGGTGGGCTCATCCATGATCATGACTTCGCAGTCGTGACTGAAGGCCTTGGCGATTTCTACCAGTTGAATCTGCGCCACGCTCAGGCGATGCATGGGGCTGGTGGCCTCGACCTCGAATTCCAGGCTCTCCAGCAGCTCGCGGGTGCGCCTGTTGAGCTCGCGGGTATCGACAATGCAGCCCGCACGACGCGGCTCGCGGCCCAGCCAGATGTTTTCGGCGACGGTCATGTACGGGATGGGCTCGAGTTCCTGGGTGATCATCGCGATCCCAGCAGCCAGCGCATCGCCTGGGCGATTGAATTGCACCGGATTGCCGTTGAGCAGAATGGTGCCCGCGTCACGCTGGGTGATGCCCATCAGAATACTGAGAAAGGTCGATTTGCCTGCGCCGTTGCCGCCGCACAGGGCGTGAACACTGCCTGCGCGCAATGAGAGTCGACCGTCACGCAGGGCAGGGATGCCGGCGTAGGCCTTGGCGACATGTTCAGCCTGGAGCAGTAATGGCATAGCCATCGGCGTGTCCTCGTGCTGTGAATTCTTATTAGGTGCACTGGTGTGGCTCAGTGAGCATATGTGTATCAAATGAAATTCTGTGCAGTCAATCTCTTTCCTCGATAAATTTCGAAAGGCTTTTAAATCGGGGTTAAAGCTGGTTTTTAAGCGATCGTTTGAATCTGTGTCGAAAACTTCCTTGACAGTATCCCGGTAATATCTGAGAAATAAGTGATCGGAATTTCACCGATTGAACATTTGGTCAGTGATATGTGACCCCGGCAGTGGAGCCAAACGCCATGAACACACTTTTCCCGGTGGCTATCGGATGCGACGAAGCGGGTTATGAACTCAAAGAGTTGTTGAAGCGGCACATCGAAACGCTGGGGCACCCGGTAACCGACTTCGGCACCCACTCGACAGCGCCGGTGCTGTATCCGGACATCGCCCTTGCCGTGGCAACCGCCATCAATGCCGGGCAGCAGCGGCTGGGCATACTGGTGTGCGGGACGGGAATCGGCATGGCGATCTCGGCCAACAAGGTACTAGGCATTCGTGCAGCGCAGGCCCACGACACTTATTCGGCAGAACGGGCGCGCAAGAGCAACGATGCGCAGATCCTGTCCATCGGTGCGCGGGTGATCGGCGTGGAGCTGGCGAAAAGCATCGTCAAGTCATTTCTGGAGTCGGAGTTCGAGGCGGCGCGCTCGGGTGCCAAGGTCGACCGCATCAGCGCCATCGAGCGCGACGGGCATCAGTAGTGGACGCAGAGGGCCGGGAGTAGGGAGAATGCGCCTTTGACGTCGAAACGGAAGCCCGTCCACATGAGTGACAGTAACCAGCGCATGGCCAGCGACATCGATCTGATGACCGAGGTCGCGATGCTTTATTACCTCGAGAACGTCACTCAGGAAGCCATCGCCAAACGTTTTGACCTGTCCCGCGCAAAAGTCAGTCGACTGCTCAAACGCGCGCGTGACGAAGGCATTGTCGAAGTGCGTGTTCTGCAGCATCCGGCGATGAACAATGAACTTGAGCAGGCGCTGGTCGAGCGCTTTCAACTGGATCGCGCTCTGATTGCAGTCGATCACAGCGACCCCGACACCCAGCGTTCTGCCGTCGCGAGTCTGGTTGCCAACTACCTGAACAAGACCCTGAGTGACGGCATGATCGTCGCCGTCGGCATGGGCCGCAATGTGGGTGCGGTGGCGGACAATGTGTTCCTGCCCGTGACCCGCAACTGCACCTTTGTCTGTGCCATCGGTGGCTCGCTCAAGGCAGGCGAGTACATGAACCCCGATCACATCTGTCGCCGTCTGGCGCTGCGTTTCGGCGGCGAAAGCGAAAGCCTGTACGCCCCGGCGCTGGTCGCCAATCCTGAATTGCGTGGCGTGCTGATCAATAACGACACCGTGCGTTCTACCCTGGACCGTGCGCGACGTGCCGACATTGCCTTGATCGGCATCGGTGACATGAGTGAGAACAGCAACATGGTGCGCATGGGCTGGTTCTCGCCACAGGAAATCGCTCAGGCCCGGCTGTCCGGCACGGTAGGCGACATGATGGGCTACGACTTCATCGACATCCACGGCCAGCCCGCGGTCAATGCCATACAGGGCAGGGTGATCGGGCTGACGGTGCAGGAGCTGTTTCGCATCCCGGATGTGGTGGCCATCGCCAGCGAAAATACCAAGGCGGCGGCGACACTGGGCGCTTTGCGTTCCGGTGTGATCAACACCCTCGCGACCACTGTGACCAACGCTCACACCATCCTTGCGCTGGATGACGCCACGCGCAAAGTATGATGACCTGACGGTTTGTTGCCTTGCCAACACTTTCATAAACCGCTTTACTGCGTTTCAGTGCCGAACAGGTATGTCGTCAGACAACCTTTTCGGCTGTCTGGATGCAGGTCTCGTGGAAGGCACCACCACGTCTTCTAAATCGCACTGTCGTTCAGTAAACGCGGGACCGTGGGGGGCGGCTTGTCGGCGATGGCTTCAGCCGCCGCTTGAAAAACACGCGCTCAACACACGGTTTCATCACATAACAAGAAAGGACAGGGACGATGATTTTAAGAGCGACAGGTATCGTGATGGCGATACTGAGCATTGCGCTGCTTTATATGGGAGCACAACTGGTAGCGGTGGGCGGCTCCCCGGCTTATTCGGTGATTGCCCTGGGCGTGCTGGCCACCGCAGTACTGGTGTTTCTGAAGAAAAAATCGGCGTTGACGCTGTATGCGCTGCTGATGTGGGGGATTGTGCTGTGGATCGTCTACGAAGTCGGCTTTGATAAATGGCAGTGGATTCCACGGGGCGACCTGTTCGCGCTGATCGGTTTCTGGCTGGCAATGCCTTGGGTAGTGCGCCCGTTATTGCGCAACCAGGCTGCCGGCAGCAATCGCGGCTTTCACCCTTTTCTGGGCAGCACTGTCGCCATCATGGCGCTGATCGTGATTGCGCTCATGTTCTACGACCCCTATGCAGTGAAGGGCCAGATTGGCACCTCGACCGCATCACGCAGTACCGAGGTCGCTGGTAATGAATGGGCGGCTTATGGCGGCACCCCAAGCGGTCAGCGTTTCTCGAGTCTGGATCAGATCAATCCGCAGACCATCAACAAACTGTCGGTGGCCTGGGAGTACCACACCGGTGATCTGCGTGACGCGGACAAGGATGCTGGCGAATACACTTTCGAAGCCACGCCGTTGAAGGTCAACAACCGCGTATATGTGTGCACCCCTCATAACGAAGTACACGCCATCAACCCGGAAAACGGCAAGCCGGACTGGAAATACACCCCGGAGAAAACCCGTTCCTACCTCCAGCAGCACCAGACCTGCCGTGGCGTGAGTTACTACGCCGCGCCTACGGCTCAGAACGCACCGGCAGCGCAATGCGCAAAACGCATCATCATGGCCACGGCAGACGCCAGACTGGTTGCGCTCGATGCCGACACTGGCAAGCTCTGCAGCGATTTTGGCAGCAATGGTGTAGTCGATCTGCACGACAACATGGGCAAAGTCCGCCCGCACGCCCTGATGCAGACCGCCGCGCCGCTGGTAGCCGGGGATCTCATCGTGCTCGGTGGCTCGGTGATGGATAACGGTTATGACCAGGGCAACCCGTCTGGCGTGATTCGCGCCTACAACGTCACCACCGGCAAGCTGGTCTGGAATTTCGATCCCGAAAATCCACAAGACACCGCGCCTGTTTCCGCAGAACAGAACTATCCGCAGGACACCCCGGTGGCATGGGCCACGTTGAGTGCCGACCTCAAAAACGGTCTGGTGTACGTACCGTTCGGCAATGCGTCGCCTGACGAAACCGGTACCCGTCGAGACCCGAACAGCAATACCGAAAAATTCCGTGACGCGCTGGTGGCGCTGGATCTTAAAACCGGTGCGTTCAAATGGAAGTTCCAGACCTCCCACAACGACCTGTGGGATCGCGATAACCCGTCGCAGCCTTCGTTGCTTGATCTGGGCAAGGAGGGCAGCAAACAGCCTGCACTGCTGTTGCCGACCAAGGTGGGTAACATCTTTGTACTCAATCGTCTGACCGGTGAACCGATCACGCCTGTCGATCAGGCCAGGGTGCAGACAGCAGGTGGCGTGCCGGGCGAACGCTTTGCGCCGACACAGCCGGTTTCAAGGCTCAACTTCATTCCGCCGCCGCTGACCGAGAAGTCGATGTGGGGCGTCACGCCGTTCGATCAGATGGCCTGCCGCACCACCTTCAACACGCTGCGCTACGATGGCAATCCCTGGACGCCGGCCACCGAGTCCGGTTCGCTGATCTATCCCGGAAACATCGGGGTATTCAACTGGGGCTCTGTAGCGGTAGATCCTGACCGGCAGATTCTGGTAGCAACGCCTGTGCGTCTGGCCTACATCTATAACCTGATCAAGCGTCCCGAGCAGGATCAGGAGAAGCGTCTGTTCACCAAGGATGGCAAGCCGTACTGGAACGAAAACTTCAACGGCGATTATGCGATCCGCATCTCGCGACTGGCATCTGGCCTGGGTATCCCTTGCACCGCGCCGCCCTGGGGCAGCATGGTCGGTGTGGACCTGAACACAGGCAAGACCGAATGGAAACGCCGGGTCGGGACTACCAAAAACCTCAAGACCAGCTTCATGGAAGACCGCTTCCCAGTCGGGTTTCCCATGGGAATGGTGGCCCATGGCGGTCCGTTGGTCACGGCAGGCGGTGTGGTTTTTCACGGGGCAACGGCTGACAATTTCATCCGCGCCTACGACGTGAACACCGGCGAAGTGCTCTGGCAATACGAACTGCCTGCAGGTGGGCAGGCGACGCCTTCTACCTACACCGGAAGCGATGGCAAGCAATACGTGATCATCTCCGCAGGTGGCCACGGTTCTCTGGGCACGACGCTGGGTGACAGCGTGATCGCGTTTCGTCTGAACTGAGCAGCACGCCCGATTCTGCCCGGAGAGCGCTCGTCGTTATATACAAGTCTGATCGGCGCGTTTGAGATCACGCTGATCGTTCCCACGCCCAGCGCTCATCGTTATACACAAGTCCGCAAGACGCGCAAAACGGGGGGGCAAAACGAAAGTGACTGACTGAATGCATACCCCGTGGGCGGCGGCTTGCCGGCGATGGCGTCCGTTCAGTCACTGATAGGTCGCTTCAGAAAAA
>NZ_JARVSO010000048.1:0-42581 GCF_030209155.1 Pseudomonas sp. fls2-241-TYG-175
CACAGCTAAGCGCTTTACCTGTCTTTAGCCAGGTGGGGTTTATGGAGCGCTTACGGTCTACCGTCCCATAAGCCATGTTGCCGTGAAACTCCGTCCCTCCCGCCAGTTTCGAAAGTTCCTGATACGCCTTTCGTGTCGGCCCCTGTGTATCCGAGCGGTCTTCGATAAGATTGCGTCCGTTCTCATAGATGTTGTTAGCCCCATGCGCCATCAGAGGGACTCCAAACACGAGGCAGAGCGTCCCGAAGGAGCCGTAGCACACGGCTACACCGTTAGTGACCTGCAGAGTCCCTGCGAGGATGCCGACGCTTTTTTTACCGATCTCAAGTGACTGCTCTACGAAGCTACGCTGCGTCGTCTCAATCGCCTCCAGCCCCTCATCAACACTCTTCCTGCCGGCCTCCACATCCCGAACAATCCCTTGCGCGTAATAGGCCACGTCCCGATTGAACTGCAGCCTGAGCGTCCCGTCGCGGATGTGCCGGGCAGACACCGTACAAGCCTGTCCGGCGAGATGGCCTGCCGCCTCGCTGACCTGCCACAGGTCGTCGTGGCGCCCGGACGACCGTTGCCTCTCCGGCAGGCTCATTCCTCTGCGATCCACGAGGCGTAGCCGCTGGTGTTTCCCTGGTGATGGGTCCAGATGATGTCCCGGTAGCGGATGGCGACATGCTCTTGGGGTTCTGCGTCGTTCTGCAGAATGGCGTGGGGCATGTCGAGTGTCAGGTCGGCGATGATGCCTTCCCGGATTTCAACGGTGTAGAACTTCTCCTGAACGCCTGTGGGCGAGGTGCGATAGAAGTCGACTGTGCAATCAACCGGCTCCCGATTGGCGAGCGCCTGACCGAGCATTGGGGAGGATTTATCGACGTGTTTGGTGATGACGACCGGTCGGTGAGTGGCGTGCTTGATGTTGTCGATGTTGCTCATGTTATGGGTCAGCGACAGCACCATGATCTCGTCCAGGTGACCCGCCTGACATTTCGCACCCATCGACTCGGGGCTAGAGCATCCTGCAGAAATGAGGCCTTGATCCTTGCCTTTGATGGTCATGTAACCGTGGTTAGCCATTCTGCGATCGTCCTGAAAAAGAGAACGGGCAGTGTATTTTCGGGATCCCGGAATGAATGTAGGACGCGTCTGAAAATGCCTTTGGCGAACAATGCCGACGTCGTGATCCGATCAGACCTAGGAAGCCTTGATTGGCGCTAGTCCTCAACGTCGTAAGAAGCACCCCATAACTTAATCAGATTTGCCTGACATCATCATAAGGCTCCAGTCATTAACGCCCGGATTGCTTTGCGCTCTGATGAACGCCCGAACGCCAACACACTGCGTTCACAGTCGTTCAAGGAAAGCCATGAGCAACGAAATCGAACAGTACCTGCACATCAAAGCCCAGATCGAACAAGCCGACAGGCATGTCGTCGAGACGCTACGACAGGAGCACAGCACCAGCAGACGACTGCAGATGAGCACCAAACGCTTCTGGTCATGCGTGACCGCTCCGCTGTTCCTCGCCGTACTGGTCGCACTCGCAGGCCTGATCGAACCCATGCGCTGGATCTACTACACCAGCTGGGGACTGATCGCGGTTTCGTATGGGGCGCTCTTTGCCTACCCGGTTCTGTGCATCGGGCGTTACCGAGACTCGGTGAGAAATGTGCTGGCTGCACCCTTCGCCGGTCTGGCGGGCATCAACATCAGAACCCGCCTGCTCATCGACGAACAATTCCTGCCGCTCCTGACATCGCTTTCCAGTCATACACTGGCACTCGGCGCGCTTGAACTGAAAAACGAGCGCAGCGGCTTCGAGAGACGCCTGCGTCTGGTCACCGGCGTACTGCAGAACATCGGCATCGCCCCGGGCGTGCTTGCCCTGTCAGCCGGGCTCGTCAGTCTGTACAAAACCCTGTTCGGCATGGGCTCGTTCGCACTCTACCTGGACTGGGTGTTCACCCTGGCGGCAGTCAATCTCTTCCTGTACCTGCTGTGTGGCTACGCCCAGAACGTACTGACCCGCGACGACCGCATGATCGCCCTGACGGAACTGGCGATGGAGCGCAAGAAGGGTTAGCTCGACGCGGGCTGCAAACGCGCAACATCGACTTCCCCACAGCGCGGCTCAGCGCAACGGCTGAACATCCAAACCAGTGGCCGCCAATCTGGACGGCCACCTCATCACACTCACCCCAGCCGAAACACCGGCAATGCCGAACGCCACCACCGCTTGCTCACGTGTCGCGGCGCCGGCTCAGTCTGCATCTGCGGATGAGCCAGCATCAACGGCATGTCCCGCAGCCTGATCCACGGCTCGCTCTGCCAGTGCAACACACTCACCGACAACCCCGGCCATTGCAGCATGCTCAGGTGCGGCGCGTGATCATCAGACGGCACCTCGGCGTCCCGCAGCATCGGCACCACCTCGTGGGTCAACCACTGCCGCAAACCGCGATTCTCCGCGTGATAGTGATGCACCAACATCGCGTAAGCCCCCGACTCACTCACCATCAACTCCGGCTCAGGGCCGCTGTGCTGCTCAAGCGTCATCATTCGGTACTGGTCCGCATCGAGCTTGCGCATCGTGCGCTCGTTCAACGGCCAGCCTATGAGGCGACCGAGATTGCGGGCGCTGAACCAGGGTTGGTGTTCGTAGAGCAGGGCCTTGAGAGGGCGGTTGTGGCGGTGGAAGAGGGTGGGTACGTAGGCGCACGTTTCCGCTTGAAGTTGATGAGCCTGTGCCTTGAATCTGTCGCTGAACATGCTGAACCTCTACAAAGGACTTGGAATGGCGCTAAGACCAACGTAGAGCGGGCTTAAGAAATCCCAACGGAGCGGCTCGGCATTTCTGAGTTCGCGTTCGAATAGAACGAAAAATTCAGAGCTAATGCTGAAGTCACTGTGTCTACGTTGGGTGTTTCTTAGGCACCGGCGGTTAAGATAAACGCGTACTTAACGCTCTGCTATCGGATAGGGGGCGGCGCTAATGTCAGATTTTTCCGTTCGTTTGAGTGGCATTCAGACAGCTCAATCTGATCGTTCCAACGCTCCGGCGTGGGAATGCAGCCCGTGACGCTCCGCGTCACATTCTCGCGCCCTCGCACAATCTCCAGAACGACCAACCCTTTGCTTTACCCGTGCTGGCAATCTAGATACTGTTGACGGAATTTTCCTACAAGGACGTTCCGCAATGCCTTCGCTTAATCAGATTTTCTTCGGTCCGCCCGGTACGGGGAAAACCTACGCCACAGTCGAAGCGACGTTGCAGATTCTTGATCAACCTTTTCTCGCCAGAAATCCGGATGATCGAATGGCTTGGAGAATACGGTTTGTTTCTGTGTTCAAAGCGGAACGTTTTACTGCTTGGCAGTCTTCTAGCTCGTCGACTCCAATAACGGGGCCTGAAGGCCCATCGCTCGTGTGGGATATCCGGTAATGTCTAGAATTTTTCGCCTGCAGAGTCCTGAAGCTGTCCAGGTTGCTATGGATGAATTCACTGAGATGGGACGTGAGGGATTCCTTAAGCGTTACGGATACGGTCAATCGCGTGATTTCCTTGTTCGCAATCCTAAAAACGGTGAACTATGCGATTCCAAAGCTATCGCTGGCGTTGCATACGGCAAGCAGCATCTGAATGAGGAAGCGTTGACTGCTAAAGCTTTTTCGGGCGGAGAGAAAACAGTGGTTCCTACGCTTGAAGCATTGGGCTATGAAGTCATTCGGATCGGGACGGACTGGTCTGAGGCAGAGGTGGATGCTGCTGTAGCTGAGTACTTCAGAATGCTGCAGCTTGAAGCAGAGGAAACTCGCTACAACAAAACCGAGCATAATAGCGCGTTAAGAAAGAAGCTTAACAATCGTACTAAAGGCTCGGTAGAAATGAAACACTCAAATATCAGTGCTGTTTTATCTGATCTTGGCCTTCCCTTTATCAGTGGTTACAAGCCTAGAGGAAATACGCAGCTGTTATTGCGTAAAGCGGTCCAGGCATTTTTGAATGGACACGTCTCCACGGTTTCAAAAATTGTCGATGCACTTGAGGAAGTAAAGACTCCTGGCGAAAAAAACTACAAAGCTGTATTGGTTGAACCGCCAAGCTTTCGTCCGGCGGTAGGCACGTCCAAGACTAAGCGACGAGAAAGAATTCCACGTCGTTTCGACTATGCCGCGCGTGACGAAGCTAACCGCTCTTTGGGGCGTGCAGGTGAAGAATGGGTTGTTGGTTTTGAACAGCATAGACTGACTGAACTCAAACTTCCGGAGCTATTTCAGCATGTCGACTGGGTGTCCGATCGTCTGGGAGACGGAGCGGGTTTCGATATTCTCTCATTCGATCAAGAAGATTTGAAACGCTACATAGAGGTAAAAACGACTAATGGAAATGTTGAAACCTCATTTGTGATTAGCCACAACGAACTCGAGTTCTCGAAGGAGATGGTTGATCGTTTTTATTTATATCGCTTATTTCAGTTTCGCCAAGATCCAAAGCTTTTTATTTTGAATGGCGATATTTCAAAATATTTATATTTAAAGCCTTTGGATTATAGGGCCAGCTTTCGTGAGCAGTTTTCATATTAATTTATTTAAATGGTAGTTGATAATACCTACACTTTAGAAAACGACGCTATATCCAAAATTATTGAGTCGTAAGGTGGGTCCCTAAGCTAGGACCCACCTGTGCTCAATAAAAATCAGCATCTACAGGTAAATCTATAATGGTTACTTCATCCCCGGGTTTGACATATCCTAAGATGTTGTATTCTTGAGGTTGAGCATAACATATTTGAATTTTTGGATTTTCGAGAGCGGCTAAAGCAGCGCCAATTGTCGATATTTTATTATTAAGCGCACATATAATTATATTGTCATTTGGGAAACTGTTTATATGATTAATTAGTATTTTTTTAGTGGTTAGTGGATTGTTACATGAAAATTCAAATTGTAATGGCGAGTCATCTACAAGTTCGTTCTCGATGACATAGTTGAAAATATTTTTAGCGAATTCTCTGTTCGTATTATGGTGTTCTAAAAGCACAGAATCTTTTCTAGAGCCATAACCGATAGACAATCTCGCGGGTTCATATCTAGAAATTACTTCCATGGCGCGATCTGATTCAAATCCCGCCATGATGATCAAATGAAGTTTTCTGGATGGAAGCATCATCCCAGGAAAGCCCAATATAGATCGGATGTCAGATATGCCTCTGCTAAGCCATTTTGAGTTGTTGTCGGTGTTATAACTATACTCTGAGGCCGTGGTATAGATTATCGTAGTTTTTTTAAATAGATTTTCACTTGCCAGAAGGCCGATAATCGCAACTAATAGCTCGTGAGATAATGACGTTATGTCCAGTATAATATCTAGCTTTAATACTTTAAGGTTTTGTATTTCTTCTTGTAGTCGGTCTATAGTGTTGATGAGTGAGTGTGAGTTTAAGCCTATTAAT
This sequence comes from Pseudomonas sp. fls2-241-TYG-175, assembly GCF_030209155.1. Classification (NCBI taxonomy): domain Bacteria; kingdom Pseudomonadati; phylum Pseudomonadota; class Gammaproteobacteria; order Pseudomonadales; family Pseudomonadaceae; genus Pseudomonas; species Pseudomonas sp. fls2-241-TYG-175. The sequence goes on from NZ_JARVSO010000048.1 coordinate 5,448, forward strand.
TCACGCGTTTCTTTAGTCTTGGATATGAAGTCTTCATGGTAGTTCGTTTGAGGTGTTCCGGCCCTTACAGGGTTAAGTATTCCAATAGTCTTCTGCGGAAGATCTTTTGCTAAGTTTTCAACTGCGCACAAGCTACGTTGGTCGAATCCTAAGCCAATCAAAAGAGCAAACTGACGCCCGGCAAATTCTTCGTTTAGCAAGTTTAATTTTATTTTATGCATTGTCGTTATCTCCTAAAAGTGATAGCTGTGGAGACTCTGCTAGTGTATTACTTATCCCTTGTTTGCGTAAACGATTAACAAATTTGTTAGGCCTTTCAGATATCTCAAGTAAAAAATCATTTTTGAGGGAGAGATATCCGGAAAATCCTATAGGGTCTAGCTTGAATGCGGGAGCTAGTCTTCGAGATAATACGTAAAGCTTCGTACGTCCCATGCCGCTTTTATTACCTGTGGTGTCAGCGTAAAGATAGCCATACTTTACACCCATTTTTATTATTTCTTCAAGCTCTAGACTGGGTGTGTCGCTGATGATAAATGAAAACAGTCTTCTTTGAGAGGCTTTTTCATCCATAATATGGGCTTGGAAAAGAGAGCCTAATCCTTGAATTAGATTTCTGAGCCGGTCGATATTGCCAAGATCTGATGTTATGTCTGGATCATTCTGAACCTCACCTCGCATTTCATCGAACTTGTCTATTAGCAATTCATCCGATTGTTTACGAATTTCATCATCTTGGATTGCGGCGGAAATATGCGTTACTAAGTTTCCGTCATTATACTTAACCTGGTCTGCGAACATTCGTGCAGCTGGTTCTAGAAAAAACCTAATTATCCCTGATGATATATGGATTAACTGTTCAAAGCCCGCGTACTTATAGTTTGAGCCTTGCTTAGATATTCCGGATAAGCGTCGGATATACTCTGGTCTCGCGGCTCTATATGCATCATCACCTGCACGATAACCACCGCTAGAGCTGTCGCCCCAGCTATCTTTTAACTCGGAAGAAATATCTTTAATTGCTTTCTCCTGGTTCTCATCAACAGGGAAAAAAGCCGAAGGCTTAATATCTCCATACCCACTTCTTCTCAATCTTTTTTGGACTATCTTTTCAATTAGCTTAGGGTAGTTTTCTTTTAGTGATCCGGTGTAGACAGAAGTAAAGTTTATCTCGGAATAGTCATGCGGTGCTTCAATTTTTATTCCAGAAGACGTCGAGTACGTTTTGTAACCCAGTTGTGTAGATATTTTGAGAGATAGCACATCCGTGCTTCTATATGATACCCATGTATTTAAGACTTTGGTCTGCTGCAGTGTCAGATTGTCAGCATCATCCAAAAGCAGAAAGACCGGACAGTCTGGAATTATACCAGAATCTCTCAAGCCTTTTATTACCGGTTGCAATACATCTTGAAAGCCTAGCAACGGGCCGGTGTAAGGCAGGTAGTCTTTTGAAAATGCTCTCCGTTTAATATAACTAACCGTCATAGCCTGTAACATATCAAATATTTCAATAATTTGAGAAATGCTTGATATATTTTCGTTGTTCGTCAGATCTTTTGACCATCCTACGTATTGGAGTCTTTTAATTAGAATTGATTTAGAAAAGTTATGAATGTTTTGGTTCGTTTGAGATGCTTCAAGATGGGGTATGCAGTTTGACAGGATTGATACAAACAATGCGCTTAATATTTTCGTTGCTAAAACATGTTCTGATAGTATATATCCGCTAGGCTCACTTTCAATTCGAGAGTATTCAGCGGAATTAATCTCTGTAGCCTTTATAGATAAGTATGCTCCGTAAAACGGTAACTCATAAAGCGAGCAGTTTCTTGTAATCCGCTGTGCGTCAGGAGTCATCATTTTAAGCATCATACTTTTACCGCTGCCTCTGTGGCCGTGTAAAAATTGATGGCCACTCAACTGTAAGTTGTCGTACTCAGCATACGGTACAAATAGATCTACCAATTCCTCTGCTGTCAGATTTTCGGGCGTTTTCACCGAGAAAGGATTGGTTTTTATTTCGGATGACTGAATGTTCAAATTTAAATCCTTTTAGTGATTTGAATATTTTTGTGAGAGAGCAATTCCGCTATGCTCTATCAACTGTTCCCTTAAGCTTTTAGTGCTCTTGTCAGGGTAACCGGTATCGATCAAATCAGGTACTCTGATCGACTCAATCTGGTCATGATGATCGTCAACAATGGTTATCTTTGCTCGAATTGCTTCGACTGCATAAATTCCTCGGGTATACATATTGCAGTATTTTCTTTCCCGATTCATTTTCTCTAGACGATCAAGTATTTCATCTATTAGGTAAACCGAGTCTATTTCTTTGTCGCCGTCTTTTCTAATGCCGCAACCCCAAGGTTTGCTTACATGTTCTGTTTTAAGTTCGAACTCAACTCTTACGGTTTGCTCTTTAGTTGCATATTTTGATCCTTTTATGGCAGCCGCATACTTGTGATAGACTTCACTTTGAGGTGGTAATATTCCATGCTTCAATAGGTAGCGAGCTGCTCTCCCGCTATGCTCACATATTTCGTCAGCAAACCTTAATGTGGCTGCAATAAGGCGCGGTCTTATTTCAATATTCGCTATAGTTTCCGTGGTGTGTAATTCACCAATCGTATCTTTATTTCCATTTATATAGCCACCATGTGATTCGGCGATTTTTGCTATTATTTTCAGTTCCGATGGATCACCTCCTACCAAAGCCTGATGTTGTAAAAGGAAGGGAAAACATTTTTTTTCATGATCGTCACGCCCATGGATGTTGCCTACGTCATGAATGCGAATGGCCACCAATAGTACATATAGCTCATAGGGACTAAGTACGGACCATGTGTCGATATTATCTTCACTAGCTCCCAGCAAATCGCCTGCATAGCGCACTACTTCGTCAAAGTGCTCAGAGTTGTGTGCTGTATAGTAGCCGTGAGCTTCAGAGTTTACTGCTAATCCAGTATCGACTTGTGGATAAATATCTACGCGTAGCATATTTACGAAACCACAGTACTGAGTATAGTAGTTGTTAGGCATTCTTGGAAACTTTGAGGTTTCACTACTTTTTGCTATGAAGATTTTTTCAAGAAGTTGAGGGTTGGTTAGAGTACTCATGTCGCAGCCCTCAGCATATCAAAAACAGCTTTTGCAAGGATTGGGGGCACAGCATTCCCTACTTGTTGCTGTTGAAAACCTATAGATCCGTAAAATTTGAATGCGTCTGGGAAAGACTGTAAGCGTGCAGCTTCTCTCACTGATAGACCTCTATCCTGCCATGGATGAATTAACATGTTTTTCCTAAAATTACCAATTACCACCGATGGCTCGTCTGCTTTTAATCTTCGGTAGATTCCTGTATGGCAGCGGGTCGCATCTTTATAGTTCTGCATAAGTGCTAGAGGGATATCTTCCCAGTTTCCACCTTGCGGAATGTGCTTATATCGCTCTATAATGTGTTTCGCATTTTTTGTTACTATATTGTTCCAGCATTCTTTATTATTGTTGCGTATTAGTTTTGCATAATCAGACTTTGGTTTTCTTGAGTAGCCAAGAAGATCTCGGGTGTCACCATTCTCTAATAGTGGCAAGTCCTCAATGGCCTCTTGAACACTAACTCTTTTAAATGACACTGCTGGCGGCGCCGTTAAAGTTATGCCATGCAGAGATCCTATGATAAATAGGCGGTTTCTCCTTTGGGGCACTCCGTAATCTGCTGAATTAAGTACGAAATGACTAGTGGCGTAACCAGCCTGTTTGAAACCATCCAAAACTTTTTCTAAAAAATAGCCGTTTTCAGTCTCAATTAAACCTTTAACATTTTCAAATACTACCCAGTCCGGTTTTGTTTCCTTAACAATTCGCAAGTACTCTTCAAATAGCCAGTTGTTTGGGTTTGTCGTACTTCTATTTTTTTGGTTTGAAGTTGAAAACCCTTGGCATGGTGGCCCTCCAAAAAGTACCTTTAATTCATTGCCAATAATTGGCATGTCTTTAGATGATACATCCTTCACGTTTTTGTGAATTAGCACGGTCTCAGGATGATTGCTTTTAAAAGTCTTTATTGCATTGGAGTCTATTTCTACCGCAAAGCGTACGTTGATGCCGCTTAGCTGTGCTCCCGTTGACATTCCACCAGCCCCGCAGAACAGATCAATTCCTAGCACGTCCGTCACTTCTCAAAAAATTAGTCCGTTAACATATGCCGAATCTCTACCTAGGAAAAAGCTATCAGAAAGGCACTGTTAAAAAAAGATATTATCGCATTTAAATGAAAAAAAGCCTCATAGAGGCTTTTTATATTGCTATAGCTTTAATCCCAGCTCAACGCCCCACCTGTCTGATACTCGATAACCCGAGTCTCGAAGAAGTTCTTCTCTTTCTTCAAGTCCATGATCTCGCTCATCCATGGGAACGGGTTGGTGGTACCTGGGTACTCTTCCTTCAAACCGATCTGGCTCAGGCGACGGTTGGCGATGAACTTGAGGTAGTCCTCCATCATCGCTGCGTTCATGCCCAGTACGCCGCGCGGCATGGTGTCACGTGCGTATTCGATTTCCAGCTGAGTGCCCTGCAGGATCATCTGCGTGGCTTCTTCTTTCATCTCGGCATCCCACAGGTGCGGGTTTTCGATCTTGATCTGGTTGATCACGTCGATGCCGAAGTTCAGGTGCATGGATTCGTCGCGCAGGATGTACTGGAACTGCTCGGCGACGCCGGTCATTTTGTTGCGACGGCCCATGGACAGGATCTGGGTGAAGCCGCAGTAGAAGAAGATGCCTTCCAGAACGCAGTAGTAGGCGATCAGGTTGCGCAGCAGTTCCTTATCGGTTTCGACGGTGCCGGTTTCGAACTTCGGATCGGAGATCGAACGGGTGTACTTCAGGCCCCAGGCTGCTTTCTTCGCGACCGATGGAATCTCGTGGTACATGTTGAAGATCTCGCCTTCATCCATGGCCAGCGATTCGATGCAGTACTGGTAGGCGTGGGTGTGGATCGCTTCCTCGAAGGCCTGGCGCAGAATGTACTGGCGGCACTCCGGGTTGGTGATCAGGCGGTACACGGCCAGTACGAGGTTGTTGGCAACCAGCGAGTCGGCGGTGGAGAAGAAGCCCAGATTGCGCATGACGATGCGGCGTTCGTCGTCGGTCAGGCCTTCCGGGTTTTTCCAGAGGGCGATGTCGGCGGTCATGTTGACTTCTTGCGGCATCCAGTGATTTGCGCAACCGTCCAGGTACTTCTGCCAGGCCCAGTCGTACTTGAAGGGTACGAGCTGGTTCAGGTCGGCGCGGCAGTTGATCATCATCTTTTCGTCAACGGCAACGCGAGCGCTGGCGCCTTCGAGTTCGGCCAGACCTTCAGCGACGTCCAGTGCATCCAGCGCCTTCTTGGCGCGGACCAAGGCTGCGGAGTCGTTGGCGGTGACGGCACGTGCTTCCTGGGCCGCTGCGCCACCGGCGCTGTCGAGGCGGTCCATGTTGGCTTCGTTGGCGTGACCGGCGTTAGCCGCTTTGGCAACTACTTCGCCGTCTTCTTTATCGAATTCGTCCCAGCTCAGCATGGTGATGAGGCTCCCGCTTGAGGATCGCCGTAGCGACCTTGGTTAGATTTTAAGGTGTGAAGTGCCCACGTCGTCAGGTCGAAAACGCAGATACTGAAATTGAGGCTGTCTTTGATGCCGCGATTGACCGGTTATGAGCGTGTCGGTCGTCCGTTCGGTTTGCTGCCGTGGCAATGCCCTACAGGCGAGCAAAGCGAGTGATCTGGATTGCTTTGAGGTGATGCAATTTTGCTGATGCAAATTGTCATTCGAGTACCCTGAAGCGAGCGCGGGATTATACAGATTTTGCCCGGCACTTGTTGAACCGAAAGTAGATTTCGGTGGGTGATTCACGCTTTTTTCTCGCAGGCTTCAGCATCGGTTTACGCATTGCTGAGAGCCGCATGAAATTCAGCTGAATCCCTTATCTAGTGTTTTTTACATTTCGAAACGCAGCATATAGTGCCTGCCGGTTTTGGGCAACAGGCTGCGTTGTCGCACATAGGTCCGGTTTTCACCGATGCGTAATAGGTAGATTTCCTGCGCATCGCGGCTGCTGGGCTTCTTGGCGTGATGAGATATTTGAGGGGATGATTGGCGGTCTTTTTCGGCGCTGATTTTAACTGCGAATTCATGCGGGAATCGACGAGCGGTGTATTGGCGCCTTTCAGTGTTTCTTCAACACAGACTGTATTTGCGCGCAGCTTTAGACCTTGTTTTTTCAGACCCAATGGGACGCAGAGCGTCACGGGCGGCATGCCAACGCGGAGCATTGGCACGATCACATAATCGAGTTTATCCAGCGCAACAAAAAGCCCCTGAAAAGGGGCTTTTTGTTTACTGCCGTACTGGGCTCAGACGCTCAGCCTTATTGGCAAGCCTCGCAATCCGGCTCGTCAATGGCGCACGCCTTTGGAACCGGTGCCGGACCTGCCGGTGCGGCTTCGGTCGGGCGCGGGGCGGTGATGGCCGAGTCGTCCGGGCCGTGGCCGCCGCTCGATACTGCATTGAGCTTACCGGTGTTGACGGTCGACTTCTCGGTGCTGGTCGCAGCCAAGGCACGGAGGTAGTAAGTGGTTTTCAGACCACGGTACCAGGCCATGCGGTAGGTCACGTCCAGCTTCTTGCCCGATGCGCCAGCGATGTACAGGTTCAGCGACTGAGCCTGATCGATCCACTTCTGACGACGGCTTGCCGCGTCGACGATCCACTTGGTGTCCACTTCGAAGGCAGTTGCGTACAGCTCTTTGAGCTCCTGCGGGATGCGCTCGATCTGCTGCACCGAACCGTCGTAGTACTTCAGGTCGTTGATCATGACCGAGTCCCACAGATCGCGAGCCTTGAGGTCGCGAACCAGGTACGGGTTGATCACGGTGAATTCGCCCGACAGGTTCGATTTCACGTACAGGTTCTGGTAGGTCGGTTCGATCGACTGCGACACACCGGTGATGTTGGCGATGGTGGCGGTCGGTGCGATGGCCATGATGTTCGAGTTACGGATACCTTTCTGCACACGGGCACGTACCGGTGCCCAGTCCAGGGATTCCTTCAGGTCGACGTCGATGTACTTCTCGCCACGCTGCTCGATCAGGATCTGTTGCGAATCCAGCGGCAGGATGCCTTTGGACCACAGTGAACCTTGGAACGTCTCGTAGGCGCCACGCTCGTCGGCCAGGTCGCAGGACGCCTGGATGGCGTAGTAGCTGACCGCTTCCATCGAGGAGTCGGCGAACTGCACGGCAGCATCGGAACCGTACGGGATGTGCTGCAGATACAGCGCGTCCTGGAAGCCCATGATGCCCAGGCCGACCGGACGGTGGCGCAGGTTGGAGTTCTTGGCCTGCGGCACGGAGTAGTAGTTGATGTCGATGACGTTATCGAGCATGCGAACGGCTACGTCGACAGTGCGCTTGAGCTTGTCGGTGTCCAGTTTGCCGTTGACGATGTGGTTCGGCAGGTTGATCGAGCCCAGGTTGCAGACAGCGATCTCGTCCTTGTTGGTGTTGAGGGTGATCTCGGTGCACAGGTTCGAGCTGTGAACCACGCCCACGTGCTGCTGCGGGCTGCGCAGGTTGCACGGGTCCTTGAAGGTCAGCCATGGATGGCCGGTTTCGAACAGCATCGAGAGCATCTTGCGCCACAGATCCTTGGCCTGGATGGTCTTGAACAGCTTGATCTTGCCTGGGTATTCGGTCAGCGCTTCGTAGTACTCGTAACGCTCCTGGAAGGCCTTGCCGGTCAGGTCGTGCAGGTCCGGTACTTCGGATGGCGAGAACAGGGTCCACGGGCCGTCATCGAAGACGCGCTTCATGAACAGGTCAGGGATCCAGTTGGCGGTGTTCATGTCGTGGGTACGACGACGGTCATCACCGGTGTTCTTGCGCAGCTCGATGAACTCTTCGATGTCCATGTGCCAGGTTTCCAGGTAGGCACAGACAGCGCCCTTGCGCTTGCCGCCCTGGTTGACTGCTACAGCGGTGTCGTTGACCACTTTCAGGAACGGCACGACGCCTTGCGACTTGCCGTTGGTGCCCTTGATGTAGGAGCCCAGCGCACGAACCGGCGTCCAGTCGTTGCCCAGACCGCCTGCGAATTTGGACAGCATGGCGTTGTCGTGGATCGCGTGGTAGATGCCCGACAGGTCATCCGGCACGGTGGTCAGGTAGCAGCTGGACAGCTGTGGACGCAGGGTGCCGGCGTTGAACAGTGTCGGGGTCGACGACATGTAGTCGAAGGACGACAGCAGGTTGTAGAACTCGATGGCGCGGTCTTCACGAGCCTTCTCTTCGATGGCAAGGCCCATGGCCACGCGCATGAAGAAGATCTGCGGCAGTTCGAAACGTACGCCATCCTTGTGGATGAAGTAACGGTCGTACAGGGTCTGCAGGCCCAGGTAAGTGAACTGCTGATCACGCTCGTGGTTGATCGCCTTGCCCAGCTTCTCGAGGTCGAACTCGGCCAGCACAGGGTTGAGCAGCTCGTACTTGATACCCGCAGCGACGTAGGCAGGCAATGCCTTGGCGTACAGGTCGGCCATCTCGTGGTGCGTGGCGCTTTCGGCCACTTGCAGGAAGCTCAGGCCTTCGGCACGCAGGGTGTCCATCAGCAGGCGGGCGGTCACGAACGAGTAGTTCGGCTCACGCTCGACCAGCGTACGGGCAGTCATCACCAGCGCGGTGTTGACGTCTTTCAGCGCAACGCCGTCGTACAGGTTCTTCAGGGTTTCGTTCTGGATCAGGTCGGCGTCGACTTCAGCCAGACCTTCGCACGCTTCGGTAACGATGGTGTTCAGGCGGCCCATGTCGAGCGGCGCGAAGCTGCCGTCAGCGCGGGTGATGCGGATCGACGGGTGAGCCTGGACTTCGTCTTCCGGTGCACGAACGGCACGCTCCTTGGCGCGCGAGTCACGGTAGATGACGTAGTCGCGGGCCACTTTCTGCTCGCCGGCACGCATCAGGGCCAGTTCGACCTGGTCCTGGATTTCTTCGATGTGGATGGTGCCGCCCGAAGGCATGCGACGCTTGAAGGTGGCGGTGACCTGTTCGGTCAGGCGGGCAACGGTGTCGTGGATGCGCGACGAGGCGGCAGCAGCGCCGCCCTCAACTGCAAGAAACGCCTTGGTGATGGCAACGGTGATCTTGTCATCGGTGTAAGCGACGACAGTGCCGTTACGCTTGATCACGCGCAGTTGACCAGGAGCGGTTGCGGACAGGTCCTGCTGGGCCTGGCCTGACAACGGCGCAGTGGTCGGCGAGTTCTCGCGAGTTGTGTCTGTTTGCATGGGTGTCTCCACGTTCTTTAAGTTTGTTCGGGCATCGCTGCCCACCTTTCCGTTTTGTGACAGTGAGTCGCCAACCGGACGACTCAATGACTCCAAAACGGAGGTGGAGGCGGGTTTGGCCGCTTCCGGGTTTTGAAGTCAAAAAGGGACTGGGTCATGTGCCCAATCCCTTGCAGATCTGATGAAGCTTGCGTGTTCTATGTTGCAAGACGTGTACCGGGTCGCCTGGGTGTAAGCGCGCGCGGTTTGGTTACTGATTACGTCTTAAAGTTCAACCCCTCAAACGCAAGAAAAATGCTTGAATTTTTCAATTGAGTTGTGCTGGAGTTTTCGCAGAAAACCCTACATGTAGGGTGTGACTGCAGGTCGGGCTACAAGATAATGCGTTTCGGACATCAATTGCAACGTACGACCTGTGGATAAACTTGTGAGTACTTTGTGTATGAATCACCGACATCGCGTGTAGGCCGCATGGCTGCTGCGTCGGACCGTTTGTCACTGATTTTTACAGATGTCATTGGGCTGCAACGGATTTTTGCGGGCGCGAACCCTATCACAGAAAAAGCAGCCTGCAAGGGGCATCTGGCATGTCGTGTGGTTTGCCGCGCGATTGCTACAATCGCCGGACATCCGCGCGATGCGGCGGTGCCTGAATCCGCTATTCGATAACAACAAAAGGAAGCCCTTCGTGGAGCCACATACCTGGCAGGTGCTCATCGTCGAGGACGATCAGCGATTGGCGGAACTGACCTGCGACTACCTTCAGAACAACGGCCTGAGCGTCAGCATCGAAGGCAATGGCGCGCTGGCGGCAGCGCGCATCATTCAGGAACAGCCGGATCTGGTCATCCTCGACCTGATGCTGCCCGGCGAAGACGGCTTCAGTATTTGCCGCAAGGTGCGCGACCGCTACGACGGGCCGATCCTGATGCTCACCGCCCGCACTGACGACACCGACCATATTCAGGGGCTGGACACCGGCGCTGACGATTTCGTCTGCAAGCCGGTTCACCCGCGCGTGCTATTGGCGCGTATTCACGCCCTGCTGCGCCGTAGTGAGGCGCCACAGGTGCCCGCGGCCGAGCTGCGCAGGCTGGTGTTCGGGCCGCTGGTGGTGGACAACGCACTGCGCGAGGCCTGGTTGCGCGAAGAGAGCATCGAACTGACGGGTGCCGAGTTCGACCTGTTGTGGCTGTTGGTGGCCAACGCCGGGCGCACGCTGTCCCGTGAAGAAATCTTCACGGCCCTGCGCGGCGTGGGGTATGACGGGCAGGATCGCTCCATTGATGTGCGCATCTCGCGCATCCGTCCCAAGATTGGCGACGATCCTATCCACCCGCGTCTGATCAAGACCTTGCGCAGCAAGGGCTATCTGTTCGTGCCTGAAGCCGCGCAGGACATGAGCGGCCATGTGTTCAGCGGCTGACCTGTCATGAATTCGATCTTTCTGCGTATCTATGGCGGCATGCTGGGCGTTCTGGTGCTGGTGGCGCTGCTCGGCATGCTCGCGCTGCATGGCCTCAATCAGGCGCGTGGCGAGCAGTACCGCGAGCGACTGGCCCACGGCACGTTCACGGTCATGGCCGATAACCTGATCGCCCTCAACGATGTGGAGCGTCGTCGTGCGCTGGCGGTCTGGGAGCGTTTGCTGGGTATTCCGCTGAGTCTGCAAAGCCTTGAGCAGGCACAACTGGACAGCAGCGCCCGCAGTCGGCTGGCGCGTGGGCAGGTGGTGGTCGAGCAGATCGGCCCGCATGCGGCAAAGGTCTATCGCCAGTTGAGCGACAAGGAGCCGCTGCTGTTGACGGGCGAGGTGCAGCAGATCACCGAGCAACTGGCGAGGGCGACTATTTACCTGCTGATCGATGAATTGGTGCGCTCTCCGGTCGATGAGCAACCGGCGCGCTTGCAGGCGTTGCGGGTCGACAAGGGGTTCGGTTTCGACATGCACCTGCTGGCGCTGGATCAGGCTGATCTGGATGACGACCAGCGTCGCCGCATCTATGAAGGCGACACGGTCATGGCGCTGGGCAAGGGCGGTGACTCGATCCGTGTGTTGGCCGGGATCGTTGATACCAATTGGGTGCTGGAAATCGGCCCGCTGTATCAGATGAATCCCTATCCGTTGCAATGGCTGGTGCTGATCGCCTTGCTGGGGCTGTGTTTCATCGGCCTGGTGGTGTACCTGCTGGTGAGGCGTCTGGAGCGTCGGGTGCTGGCGCTTGAAGCTGCGGCGACCTTGATTGCTCAGGGCAGCCTGCAGACGCGCGTGCCCACTGAGGGCTCGGATTCGGTCGGGCGCTTGGCGGCGGCCTTCAACAGCATGGCTGAGCATTTGCAGCGTTCGCTGATGATTCAGCGCGAGCTGGTGCGCGCGGTGTCCCATGAGTTGCGCACGCCGGTGGCGCGTTTGCGCTTCGGGCTGGAGATGGTCAGCGACGCGACCACGACCGAAGCACGCCTGAAGTACATGCGCGGCATGGACAGCGATATTCAGGACCTCGATAAACTGGTGGATGAAATGCTGACGTACGCCCGGCTTGAACAGGGGGCACCGACGTTGAATTTCCAGCGTATCGATCTGGAGGCGTTGATTGATCAGGTGATTGCCGAGCTGGCGCCGTTGCGCGCTGATGTGCGGGTTTCACGGGGTGAGTGCATCACCGCGGCTGAAGGTGAAACGGCGTGGGTCGAGGCGGAACCGCGGTACATGCACCGGGCCTTGCAGAATCTGGTCAGCAACGCCATGCGCCATGCCGAAACGCAGGTGTCCATCAGCTATCGCCTGGGTGCGCAGCGTTGCCGCATCGACGTGGACGACGACGGCCCCGGTGTTCCGGAAGACGCCTGGGAGCAGATATTCACCCCCTTCATGCGCATCGACGACAGCCGTACACGCGCCTCGGGCGGGCACGGGCTGGGACTGTCGATTGTGCGGCGCATCATCAACTGGCACGAAGGGCGAGCGCTGATCGGGCGAAGTGAAAGCCTGGGCGGCGCTTGCTTCAGTTTGTCCTGGCCACGTACGCAGGCGCCGAGGTGAAGGGTCATCCATCGAAAGATCGCTTTTGTGGGAGTAGTCAGTCAGTTATGTTTGATGAAAGCCAGCTTGAACTTCGTACATCCGCCAGCGACGTCGTGGCACTGCCCGACCTGCTGCACCCCGAGCGGCTGGACGCGCTGCTGCTGAGTCTTTATGGCGCAACGCTCATGCCCAGCCATTTGCCGGTGCTGGTGTCGCAGTGGGCGAAGTATTACTTCATGCAGATCATCCCGGCGGTCCTGTCGGCCAGTCTTCTGGAAGGACGTCATTACGCGCTGCACCTGGATCAGGTCTCGCTGACGCTGGATGAGCGAGGGCTTCCGGTGGGCATCCGGTTCGCAGAAGAGGTCGTCGTATTGGCGCAGGTCGAGACTGATCCGTTCCAGCGCTTTGCCGGTCTGCTCGACGATAATCTGCAGCCTTTCATCACCACGCTAAGCCGTTACGGCGGGCTGGCGAGCAGTGTGTTGTGGAGCAGCGTGGGGGATACGCTGGAAACCTGCCTGACAGAACTCGCCGCAGGCAGCCATGCATCATTGGCGGCAGGGTTCGCCTTGCTGGCTGAGCGCAAACGTCCCGATGGCCGCCTCAATCCGCTGTATCAGACGGTGGCCTATATAACGCAGGCCGAAGACGCCGAACCGCGCAGGCAGCGAAAAGCCTGTTGCCTGAGTTATCAGGTGGAGTGGGTCGGTCGGTGCGAGCATTGTCCGCTGCGCGATTGATCCCAGAAGACAGCGATCCCGATGGCACTGATCAAGCAGGGATCGCGATCAGGCTCAGCAGATGATCGTCCTGCACGCTGAACTGGCCTTCCAGTTCCTTGCCGTGGTGCCATTCGCTGGACAGGTCGATCAGCAGGCGCAGGCGGGCACTGCCGTCCTGCGACCATTCCAGTAGCTCGGCGTGCTCGAAGTAGAAGCGCTGCTGCACGATGGGATAGAGGGCCTTGAACAGCGCTTCCTTGATCGAGAAGGTCAGCGTCACGCGCTGGGCGACCTGATCGTCAGGCCCGTTGGCCATGTCCGCCAGCTCATTGGCCGTCAGGATTTCCCCGGCCAGACGCGAGGCACGGTCGTGGCTCAGCAGATGTTCGGTGTCCAGTCCCAGCCCGCGCCATTGCTGTTGGTGCGCCACGATGGCTGCGGCCCAGCCGGTGCTGTGGGTGATCGAGCCACAGATTTCGCCTGGCCAGATGGGCGCACGGTCTTCAGCGATGCCGGGGATGTACTGACGTCCGTCAAGCCTGCGCAGTGCGTCGCGGGCACACAGACGACCGGCGAGAAACTCGGTCTGACGCTTGGCAACCGAGCGCTGGATGCTGGCAGGTTTGTCGACAGCGGTGTGCTGAAAGTCGCCATCGACCAGCTTGAGCGGATCGAAACGGCCACTGACCAGCACCGCACCGGGTACCGCGTAAGGCAACGGCCAGTGCTGGACAAGTTCGGGACAGCAGGCAGGAAGGGCAGGTGATTGAGTCATGAACGGCATTTTGCCGGGGGATCGCGCTTGAGGGAAGGCTTGCGATGATCCATCCGATGCTCCGCGTCCGCTTTGGAATAGGACGCGGAGCGTCCCGGGCTGCATACCCACGCGGAGCACTCATCGTTATACACAAATCGACCTTGGAGGAATGCGGTATCTGAAAGTGGGAGCGGACTTGTCCGCGAATACTGCGTTTCAGACGCTGCATCTTCGTCGGATGTACCAGTTTTCGCGGACAAGTCCGCTCCCACTGCTGAAATCGTGCTCGCACCAGATGCTCATCGCGACTTGTGTATAACGATGAGCGCGGAGCATGGGCACGATCAGCACACTGACGGTGATCGTTCCTCACGCTCCGCGTGGGAATGCCTCTCAGGACGCTCCGCGTCCGGGCTGGATGCCCACGCGATGGGCACGATCAGCCTGCGAGAGATCAACCAAAGATTTTCTTGAAGAACACCTGCATGTCCGACCACGAACTCTGGTCAGCCGCCTTGTCGTAACCGATGTCCGGGCCGCCGTGTTCGCCATGGCTCAGGCGGTCGGCGTCGGGGTTGGTGAAGCCGTGTTTGGCGCCGTCGATGCTGACGAATTTGTAGTCAGCCTTGGCGTCGTCCATTTCTTTCTTGAAGGCCGCGACGTTTTCAGGCGTCACCATGCTGTCCTTGGCGCCATGTTCGACCAGCATCGGCACCTTGATGCCCGGTTTGGCGGGCGTGTTGGTGACCAGTGCGCCGTGGAAACTCACCACACCCACCAGCGGCTCACCGCGACGGGCTGCATCGAGCACGATTTTGCCGCCGAAGCAGTAGCCAATCGCGGCGATCTTTGCAGGGTCGGTCTGGGGCTGTTTTTTCAATTGCTCAAGGCCCGCATCGAAACGCTTGTCGGCGGCGTCGCTGTCCTTGAGGGCGGCCTGCATGAAAGCCATGGCGTCTTTCGGGTGCTCGGTGTTCTTGCCGTCGCCGTACATGTCGATGGCCATGGCGCTGTAACCCAGCGCAGCCAGATCACGGGCGCGACGCTTGGCGTATTCATTCAATCCCCACCATTCATGAACCACCAGCACGCCGGGGCGCGGGCCTTTTATCGCGTCGTCGTAGGCGTAGTAACCCACCAGTTTGGTGCCGTCGGCACTTTTATAATCGACCTGTTCGGTCTTGATCGCGGCCTGGGCAAGTCCCGCAAGGCCCATCATGATCACTGCCATCCACACGCGCATGTTCAGCTCCTTCTTGAGTGGGGTGTCGCATTGAACGGCAACAATAGCCGATTCGGTGCCATTCAGCGCAGGTTCATGCAGCGTTCAGTCGGGGTTCAGGGCGGCACGCTTACTGTTGAGCCATACCTTGACAGCGTCCCCGAGCGCAAAAGGAGTCCGCATGTTGAACATCAACAAGTTTTTCCTGGCCCTGGCTTTTCTGGGTGGTAGTGCGGCGGCGCAAGCCGGTGATGGCAGAGTCGAGCCGACGCGTATCGAGTTCGGCAAGACCAGCGAACGCCTTGATGATGCCAACGGCTGGAGCCACGAACTGGGCCAGCAGGACCGCAGGAATGTTGCAGTGGGGACGCTTTACTCGCCGCCGGTTTACGGCGTGGTGTCGGGCACCCACAATGGCATGCCCGTCAGCCGTGATATTTTGCTGGGCAGCTATGATGTAACCCGGCATGTGCCTGTGAGCGCTCGGCTGTTGAGTACCGATGCGACGCTGTCGATTCATTCCTGATATTAAGGCTGGGGCTGTGCCTGGGAGGGCTGCATGAAGTTGTTGGTGGTTGAGGATGAAGCGTTATTGCGGCATCACCTGCGGACCCGTCTGACCGAAGCGGGGCATGTGGTCGAAGCGGTAGCCAATGCCGAAGAGGCGCTGTATCAGGTCGGGCAGTTCAATCATGATCTGGCCGTGATCGACCTGGGTCTGCCCGGCATCGGCGGTCTGGACCTGATTCGTCAGTTGCGCACCCTGGGCAAGTCTTTTCCGATCCTGATCCTGACCGCGCGCGGCAATTGGCAGGACAAGGTCGAAGGTCTGGCTGCCGGCGCCGACGACTACGTGGTCAAACCGTTTCAGTTCGAAGAGCTGGATGCGCGGCTCAACGCCTTGCTGCGGCGTTCAAGCGGTTTCATTCAGTCCACCATCACTGCCGGGCCGCTACTGCTGGACCTCAACCGCAAGCAGGCGGCGCTGTCCGAGCAGCCGCTCGCGCTCACGGCCTACGAGTACCGGATTCTTGAGTACCTGATGCTTCATCATCAGCAGGTGGTGCCCAAGGAGCGATTGATGGAACAGCTGTACCCCGACGATGACGAGCGCGATCCGAATGTGATCGAAGTGCTGGTGGGTCGTCTGCGTCGCAAGCTGGACAGCAACATGGCCTTCAAACCCATCGAAACCGTACGCGGCATGGGCTATCTGTTCACTGAGCGCTGTACGTGATTCGCTCGCTTCGCCTGCGCCTGATGCTGGGCGCTGTGACGCTGGCGATCATCTTCATGCTGTTGATGCTGCCTGCGTTGCAGAGCGGCTTCAGCCTGGCGTTGCGCGGCGCCATCGAGCAGCGGCTGGCGTCGGACGTGACCACGATGATTTCTGCGGCGCGTGTCGAGGACGATCATCTGTTGATGCCGTCGGTGCTGCCGGGCGAGCAGTTCAACCTGCCGGGCAGCCGCCTGATGGGCTACATCTATAACCGTCAGGGGCAGATGGTCTGGCGCTCGCTGTCCACCGAGGACCTGGACATCGACTACCACCCCAACTATGACGGGCAGGGCAGTCAGTTCACCAAGATCAAGGAAATCAACGGCGACGAGTATTTCGTCTACGACGTCGAGATTCGCCTGCTGGGTGGCCGCAATGCCGCGTTCAGTATCGTCGCCGTGCAACCATTGCGCGGTTATCAGGAAACCGTCAACAATTTGCGTCAGAAGCTCTATCTGGGGTTCGGCGCGGCCTTGCTGGTGTTGCTTGGATTGTTGTGGGGCGGCCTGACCTGGGGCTTGCGTGCCCTGAGGGGACTGAGTCACGAGCTTGATCAGGTGGAAGCCGGCGAGCGCGACAGCCTGAGCGAAAAACACCCCAGTGAACTGCTGCGTCTGACCGATTCCCTCAACCGCCTGTTGCGCAGCGAACGCGAGCAACGGGCACGCTATCGCGATTCCCTGGGCGATCTGGCCCACAGCCTGAAAACCCCGTTGGCGGTCTTGCAGGGGGTCAGTGAAAACATTGCCAAACGTCCCGAAGATGTCGAGCAGGCCCGCGTGCTGCAATCGCAGATCGAGCGCATGAGCCAGCAGATCGGCTATCAACTGCAGCGCGCCAGCCTGCGCAAGAGCGGGCTGGTGCGTCATCACGTGATGCTGCGGCCGGTGATCGAAAGCCTGTGCAACACGCTGGACAAGGTGTACCGCGACAAGCGGGTCAAGGTCACGCTGGACCTGCCCGAGGATTGTCAGGTGCACATGGAAGAGGGCGCACTGCTGGAAATGCTCGGCAACCTGTTGGAAAACGCCTACCGACTGTGCCTGAGTGAAGTGCGCGTCAGCTTTAGCGCATCGGCGTCCGGCGACGAGCTGTGCATCGAAGACGACGGTCCCGGCGTTCCTCAGTACCAGCGGGCTCGCATCCTCGAACGCGGCGAACGTCTCGATCGCCAGAATCCGGGGCAGGGCATCGGCCTGGCCGTGGTCAAGGACATCATCGAAAGCTACAGCGCACAACTCACGCTGGACGATTCGCCTCTGGGCGGCGCAGCGTTCAGGATTCACTTCATGGCGGAGTAGGTGTGGGGCTGAATGTGACGCTCTGCGTCACGGGCGGGTGCGCAATACCAACCTGTGGGAGGCGGCTTGCCGGCGATGAACGATGACGCGATTTTCCTGAAATACCGGGTCGCCTGCATCGCCGGCGCTTGAGATCACGCTGATCGTTCCTACGCTCCGCGTGGGAATGCCGCCCAGGACGCTCCGCGTCCGCTCTTGAATGTGGCGCAGATGCGTGACCAAGCTCCAGCGTTATCCATGTCATGCGCTCGGCTCACTGAATCCGCAATCTGTGCCATTTGTGACGCAGAGCGTCACGGGATGCATGCCCACGCGGAGTGAAGGGCACGATCAGTGGTGAGGCGGATTTGTGCATAACGATGAGCGCTCCTGCGTGGTAACGCCGCTCAGGACGCTCCCGTACCTGCTACGGCAGGCGGATACCCGCCACTGAAGCCCGGTTTTCAGCTCAATACGGCGGAAAACCGCCATCTCTTTTTCCGGTTTCCGGCTATCGTTACCCCAGCGCCCTTGTAATACGTGGCGTTGATGTCCTTTTGCCTGCATGGCACGCCTATTGCTATCTAACCTGTAGAGGTCTGCCCCGCGCAGCTCGACAAAACAAATCCCTCCAATGCAGGAGGGTTAGCGCTTTATAGGCTCGCGTGCATCCGGTGAAGATGCCGACGACGCCCTTGAGGATAACTGCAATGACGACTCGTCAGCCCATCTACAAATCTCTCTATTTCCAGGTAATCGTAGCGATTGTCATCGGTATCCTGATCGGCCACTTCTACCCTGACACCGGCAAGGCCCTCAAGCCGCTGGGTGACGGGTTCATCAAGCTGATCAAGATGGTCATCGCCCCGATCATCTTCTGTACCGTTGTCAGCGGCATCGCCGGCATGCAGAACATGAAGTCGGTCGGCAAGACCGGTGGTTACGCATTGCTGTACTTCGAAATCGTTTCGACCATCGCCCTGTTGATCGGCCTGATCGTTGTGAACGTGGTTCAGCCGGGCGCCGGCATGAACATCGACGTCAGCACCCTCGACGCCTCCAAGATTGCTGCTTACGTGACGGCTGGTCAGGACCAGAGCATCGTCGGCTTTATCCTCAACGTCATTCCGAACACCATCGTCGGCGCATTCGCCAACGGCGATATCCTGCAAGTGCTGATGTTCTCGGTGATCTTCGGTTTCGCCCTGCATCGCCTGGGTGCCTACGGCAAGCCCGTGCTGGACTTCATCGATCGCTTCGCTCACGTGATGTTCAACATCATCAACATGATCATGAAGCTGGCGCCAATCGGCGCGTTCGGTGCCATGGCCTTCACCATCGGTGCCTACGGCGTGAGCTCGCTGGTGCAGTTGGGTCAGTTGATGATCTGCTTCTACATCACCTGCGTACTGTTCGTGGTGCTGGTACTGGGCGCCATCTGCCGCGCTCACGGCTTCAGCGTCTTCAAACTGATTCGCTACATCCGTGAAGAACTGCTGATCGTACTGGGTACGTCTTCGTCTGAATCGGCCCTGCCGCGCATGCTGATCAAGATGGAGCGTCTGGGCGCCAAGAAGTCGGTCGTAGGTCTGGTTATCCCGACGGGCTACTCGTTCAACCTGGACGGTACTTCGATCTACCTGACCATGGCGGCCGTGTTCATCGCTCAGGCGACCAACACCCATATGGACATCACACACCAGATCACCCTGTTGCTGGTCCTGCTGCTGTCCTCCAAGGGTGCTGCTGGCGTGACCGGTAGCGGCTTCATCGTTCTGGCTGCCACCCTGTCGGCTGTCGGCCACCTGCCGGTTGCCGGTCTGGCGCTGATCCTGGGTATCGACCGCTTCATGTCAGAAGCCCGCGCCCTGACCAACCTGGTCGGTAACGCCGTTGCCACCGTTGTGGTTGCCAAGTGGGTAGGCGAGCTGGACACCGACAAGTTGCAGTCCGAGCTGACCTCCGGTGGTTCCGCGATCCTGGAAACCCGTCCTGAAGACGACCTGGGCGTCGCTGAAGGCCCGACTCCAGCCAACGCTGTGAACACCGGCAAAACCGTCTGATCATCAGGCCATGAAAAAACCCATCTTCGGATGGGTTTTTTTATGCCTGCATTTCAGCAGCAGTTACTCGGTTCGGGTCTCGCCGCTGAACACCAGCGTCTGACGGCAGCGTCTGCACAGGTAGCGTCTGCCTTTGCTGACCATGCTGTGGCGCTGGGCGGTGAAGGGGAAGTCGCTGTCGGCGCACGGGCAGCGATAGATATAGCGCGTCACGCTGCGGCGCTTGACGGCGTAGGTATGGCAACGGTTGGGCGGCAGTTCGTACACGCCGCGCATGATCAACTGCCACTCTTCGCCGTGCGGCTGGATGCTGCCGCCGAACAGCTGGTGGGCGATCAGGTGCGCGACTTCGTGCGGCACGGTCTGGCGCAGAAAGTCTTCGGCGTTTTCCTGATACAGCTGCGGATTGAAGCGCAGCAGATTTTCATGCAGATGGGCAACGCCTGCCTTCTGACCGCGCAGCTTGAAGCTGACGACCGGGCGTTTGAACGTGCGTTTGAAGAAGGCTTCGGCTTGTTGGTAACAGGTTTCGACGCGGGAATTGAGTTGCTCGGGCATGCTGTGTGGCTCTCCAATGCGCCAAGTATGCCGTAATGTGGAGGCCGGCTGAAAACGTCAGCCGCCCGGTGGTCATTTACATAGACGGGTCTGCACTGCAACAGACCCGCTCAGCTCCTGCTCAATTGGTGTATTCCGGACCTATTCCGATGCCCCACAGCACCACGGTAAAAGCCATGATTGCGACCAGCACCACCAGACCGACCGACAGCACGGAACTGGAGAACATGAACCCCTCTTCCGAGGCTATGTTCATGAAGGTCGGCAGGCCGACGTAAAGCAGATAGACCGTATAACAGACCGCTGCAGTCCCGGCCACCATGCCGAGCCACAGGTGCGGGTAAAGTGCTGCCAGTCCGCCGAAGAACAGCGGCGTGGCGGTGTAGGTGGCGAACGCGATGCACTGCGCGAGGGTGGGCGTGGCGTCGTAGGTGCGTGCCATCCAGTGAATGAAACTGCCCATGACCGCCACACCTGCCAGCATGGAAACGTAAGACATGATCGCCATCCAGATAGCGCTGCCATGGGTGAGCATGACCGGTGGCCGCTCGCCGATCACCCAGCCTACCTGCGTGGTGCCTATGTAGGCGGAAACCACCGGGATCGCCGCCAGAATCAGCGTGTGCGAAAGGTACAGGTGGCCGATGGACTCATCCTCGCTGCGGATCTGCTTCCATTCCTGGTCGGGGTGCGTGAACAGGCCCCAGACGTGATGGATCATGAGCGTACTCCTTGATGTTCGGATTCGGCTTCATGAACCAGTATAGAAACCTGAGCTGTCGATAGAACCCAAGGCTTAGAGCGTTTGGCGATTGCCCGGACTCTGTTAATAGCGTGAGGTGCTGAACATCAGGCACGCGTCCATTGTTTAACCCGCTCACGGTTTTGCGTAAAATGGCCGCCTTTTCTCACTGTCATCGTCAGCGGATACCACCAGTACATGGGCACCCTTTCAGTCAATCAGAACAAACTGCAGAAACGCCTGCGTCGGCTGGCCGGCGAAGCGGTTGCCGACTTCAACATGATTGAAGAGGGTGACAAGGTCATGGTCTGCCTGTCCGGTGGCAAGGACAGCTACACCATGCTCGATGTGCTGATGCATCTGCAGAAAGTCGCGCCGGTGAAGTTCGACATCGTCGCCGTGAACATGGACCAGAAGCAGCCGGGCTTTCCCGAGCATGTGTTGCCGGCCTACCTGAAAGAGCTGGGCGTCGAATACCACATCGTCGAGAAGGACACTTACTCGGTGGTCAAGGAACTGGTGCCGGAAGGCAAGACCACCTGTTCCCTGTGCTCACGTCTGCGTCGCGGCACGCTGTACACCTTCGCCGACGAGATTGGCGCGACCAAGATGGCGCTGGGTCATCATCGTGACGACATCGTCGAGACCTTCTTCCTCAACATGTTCTTCAACGGCTCGCTTAAGGCCATGCCGCCCAAGCTACGCGCCGACGACGGTCGCAATGTGGTGATACGCCCGCTGGCGTACTGCCACGAGAAAGACATTCAGGCGTATTCGGATCTCAAGGCGTTCCCGATCATTCCGTGCAACCTGTGCGGCTCCCAGGAAAACCTGCAGCGTCAGGTGGTCAAGGAGATGCTTCAGGACTGGGAGCGCAAGACGCCCGGCCGTACCGAAAGCATCTTCCGCGCCCTTCAGAACGTGCAGCCTTCGCAGCTGGCGGATCGCAATCTGTTCGACTTCACCAACCTGCGCATCGACGAAACCGCCGCCTCGCGGTTCGTCAATGTGGTCAATATCTGAGCGTGATCAGTGGTTGACCGTGAACGCCAGCATGGCTGACAGCTGGCACATCGGTCTGCCGCTTTCGGCGTGCCACTGATTGAACGCGTCCTGCACGATGGCCTGATCGCGTTTGCTGGTCGGCACCCGGTCAACGAGGTTCTGTGCGTTCAGCGCCGCGACGACGTCGTAGCTGGGAATGAAGGTGTCCTTGCCGACCATGCGCAGGAAGCGTGGCGCGGACAGTCCGCCCATCTGGTTGCCGTGCTTGGCCAGGTATTGCCAGAGGCCGGTGATGTTATCGACCGGCCACTGGGCGATGAACTGGCCGAAACTGCCGTGTTCCTGCTCGATGTCCAGAATCAGCTGCGCGTTGCGCGGCACGCTCTTGAGTTTGCCCAGATGGCGAATGATGCGCGCGTCCTGCATCAGACGTTCCAGGTGATCGGCCCCCATCAGCACGACTTTTTCCGGATCGAAGCGAAAGAACACCTCTTCGAACGCGGGCCACTTTGAGTCCACCAGACTGTGCTTGAGGCCTGCACGAAACACGCGCAAGGCCAGGGTCGACAGGTAGCGGTCGGCGCCGATGGCTTGGAGTTGTTTCGGTGTCTTGGGGGTTGGCAGGTGGGCTTCCAGTGCTTTGGCGGAGCCGAAACGGTTCAGGCAGTACTCGTTCAGCCATTTGTAATCGTGCATCGGTTCTCCAAAGGACAGTCAAAAGGCAGGTCGAGGCTTCAGACCTGCGGCGGCGCTGCAAGTTTGCGGTTTAGCTGAAAGCGCCAGCGTACGTAGAGCAGCGTGCTGATGAACACCGCGACGCTGAGTGCCATTTCCAGCAGGCCGAACAGCCAGCGATTCGGGTCAAAAGCGGCGAGTGCGCCCTTGATGAAGTACAGGTTGATCACAAAGCAGGTCCACGAATGGCCGCGTGGACTGCCGCTGAGCATGCCCGGCACAAGGATCAGCAAGGGCAGCAATTCGATGGCCAGAATCACGCCCGGTCGTGCACCGTGCAGATCAGCGAATATCAGGTAATACACCGACAGCAGCGCGATCATGCCCAGAAAACCGATCAGGCTCGCTGCCCGACTGAAACGCACCCGCGACTCCAGCCATTCCCTGGCCGGTAGCGCCTTGGGCGTTTTAGCCACGCGGGGTGTCCAGTTGCAGGGCGATTTTCGCCAGACGCTGGCCCTGTGCGCGACACAGATCGGTTTCGTGGCGGTCCAGCGGGCGTTTGCCGTCGGCACCGGCGTGATGGCTTGCGCCGTAAGGCGTGCCGCCGCCCGTGGTTTCCAGCAGCGCCGACTCGCTGTACGGCAGGCCCATCACCAGCATGCCGTGGTGCAGCAGCGGCAGCAGCATCGACATCAGCGTGGTTTCCTGACCGCCGTGCAGGCTGGCGGTGGACGTGAACACGCCGGCAGGCTTGCCGACCAGTGCGCCGGTCAGCCACAGATTGCTGGTGCCATCGAGGAAATACTTGAGCGGCGCGGCCATGTTGCCGAAGCGGGTCGGGCTGCCCAGCGCCAGGCCCGAGCAGTGCTTGAGGTCATCGAGGGTCGCGTACAGCGCGCCGTTTTCCGGAATGCTCGGCGCGGTCGCTTCGCAGTCGGCGGAGATGGCTGGAACGGTGCGCAGCCGAGCTTCCATGCCGCCCATCTCGATGCCGCGGGCGATCTGGCGGGCCATCTCGCTGGTAGAGCCGTTTCGGCTGTAATACAGAACCAGAATGTAGGGCGTGCTCACGGCAATAGCTCCAGAACGTTCTCGGGTGGGCGGCCAATGACGGCCTTGTCGCCAACGACCAGAATCGGCCGTTCGATCAGTTTCGGATGGGCGGCCATGGCGGCGATCAGTTGTTCGTCGCTCAGACTCGCGTCGGCCAGGTTCAACTGCTTGTAGTCATCCTCACCGGTGCGCAGCAGTTGTCGCGCGCTGATGCCCAGCTTGCCGAGAAGTTCGCGCAGTTGGGCGGCATCCGGTGGGGTTTCCAGGTACAGGACGACGTCGGGACTCAGGCCGCGGGCCTGAAGCAGTTCCAGCGCGCCGCGGGATTTGGTGCAGCGCGGGTTGTGATACAGCGTCAGATCGGTCATTTGCAGGTCGCATCTTGCAGGGAGTGACGCGTATTCTACCCACGCGACGGCACTGTTCGACATATCGGGCGGTCAATAGTCGTATTCGGGTCATAAGTAACCGGTCTTCAGAGTCGAGGAAGGAAGCACAGATGGTTAGGCGATTGGCAGCAGCGGTGGCACTTGTCGGCAGTATGCTGCTCAGCGGATGTGGCGCGGATCTGGGCATGGACCAGAACGGCCAGAAGGTCGCCAGCGACCGGATTGACGGTCATTGGCTGGTGGTGAACTACTGGGCCGAATGGTGTGGTCCGTGCCGCGTGGAAATCCCGGAATTCAATCAGTTGTCCGAGCAATTGAAGGACAAGAAGGTCACGGTGCTGGGCGTCAACTTCGACAACCTGCAGGGCGACGAGCTGAAAAAGGCCGCGAACGCTCTGGGCATCAAATTCACCGTACTGGCACAGGACCCGGCCGAGCACTACGACCTGCCACCTTCCGAAGCGCTGCCGGTGACCTACATCATCGACGACAAGGGCAAGATGCGTGAGCAGTTGCTGGGCGAGCAATCCGCCGCCACCGTGATGCAGAAGCTCAAGACATTGCGCGGGGAAGGGTGATTCTCCGCGGTTGATCGTTCCGCACGCTCTGCGTGGGAATGCCTATTGGGACGCTCCGCGTCCAGCAGTGGTGAGTCAGTAAAACTTCTGGCGCCTGACCCAATGGGACGCGGAGCGTCCCGGGCTGCATACCCACGCGGAGCATGGGCACGATCAGCGCGTGGGATATCACTGATCGTTCCTCAGAGCATGGGCACGATCAGCGTACTGACGGTGATCGTTCCTCACGCTCTGCGTGGGAATGCCTCTTGGGACGCTCTGCGTCCAGCGGTGGTGGGGTCGCCGCAGTCTTATCAGCTCTCTTCCAGCCAGAACCGCAACGGCTTGCCTTCGGCGGGCCACAGGCGCAGTTGCTGGATCGGCGAGATGTCCCAGCGCTGGACGCTGGACATGGATTTCAGGAAGCGTTCTTCCTGTTCCATCAGCGCCGGTGCGCACATCTTGCGGGTTCTGCCCAAGGCGCCGAAGCTGATGGTGCCGTCGCGCAGGCTGTAGGGCGCAAACCAGTGGTTGCACCCGGCATTGCCGTAGGCGCGGCCGTCGGCACCCAGGGTCATGGTCAGGCGGCTGTTGTCGATCAACGGACGTTCGCCGATCCATTCCATCACGTAACTCTGATCCTGCCGAATGGCAGGCGCTTGCGTCGAGCAACCCGCCAACACTGCGCTACCGATCAGGCTTGCCAGCAAAAACTGTTTCATGCCGCCTGCCCCTGGCACTTCCTGCAGAGGTGCTTCTCGCCTTCGGTTTTCCAGCCCAGCTCTGCAATGCGTGCAGTGGCAGCAGGTTTCTGCGCCTTGACGCCCAGCTTGCTCTCGACCATGAATTCGAACTTCAACTCGGCGTTGCAGCTGTCGCAATGGACCTGCCACTCGTGGATCGCCAGTTCGTCGAATACCGGGCCGTGTGCAACGGCGACCCATTGGCCGGCCGGGTTGATCAGGTGCCGGACTTTTTCGACCGTCAGGCGCATATAAAGGCTTTTGCTGCCCTTGATGGTCACCAGCAACTGGTCGTTGTTGTGGATCGAGCCGCCGTTGCCGGTGACCTGGTAGCGACCAGGCCCCAGTGTGCGGCACTCGGTCAGGGTGTGTTGCGGGTTGAGCATGCTGTAGCGGAAATCGTGTTCGACCATGGGTCCTCCAAAATTGCGCGCATCCTAACACGCAGCGACGCGAGGTTAACCCTCTACCCGATTCTGCGGCGTGCCTGCCGACCAGGCGACGATGTTGTCCAGTGTGGTGTGGGCGATGGCACCCAGCGCTTCCTTGGTCAGGAATGCCTGATGCGCGGTGACGATCACATTGGGGAAGGTCAGCAGCCGCGCCAGCACGTCGTCCTGCAGCGGCAGGTCGGAACGGTC
Organism: Pseudomonas sp. fls2-241-TYG-175; assembly: GCF_030209155.1. Classification (NCBI taxonomy): domain Bacteria; kingdom Pseudomonadati; phylum Pseudomonadota; class Gammaproteobacteria; order Pseudomonadales; family Pseudomonadaceae; genus Pseudomonas; species Pseudomonas sp. fls2-241-TYG-175. The sequence continues at coordinate 31,488 of NZ_JARVSO010000048.1, forward strand.
GGCGAAAAACAGCTGGGCCTCCTCTTCGTACACATCCAGCCCCAGATAACCCAGTTGACCGGTCTTGAGGGCATTGATCAGCGCGGGGGTTTCCACCAGTGCGCCACGTCCGGTATTGATCAGCATCGCGCCGGGTTGCAGGGTCGCCAGCGACTGTTCGTTGATCAGGTAGCGAGTCTGCTCGGTCAGCGGGCAATGCAGGCTGATGATCTGCGCCTGGGCCAGCAGGTCGGGCAAGCTCAGGTATTGCGCGCCCAAGGCTTCAACCTCGGGATTGGGGAAGGGGTCATGGGCGAGCAATTTGCAGCCGAACCCGGCCATGATTTTCGCGAAGGTCGCGCCGATCTGCCCGGTGCCGACGACCCCGACGGTCTTGCCGACCAGATCGAAGCCGGTCAGGCCGTGCAGGCTGAAATCGCCGTCGCGGGTGCGATTGCAGGCACGGTGCAAGTGACGGTTGAGCGACAGGATCAGCGCCACTGCATGTTCGGCCACGGCATGTGGCGAATAGGCCGGAACCCGCACCACGCTCAGCCCCAGACGCAGGGCAGTCGGCAGGTCCACATGATTGAAGCCGGCCGAGCGCAGGGCGATCAGCCGTGTGCCGCCCGCCGCCAGTCGTTCCAGTATCGGGGCGCTCAGGTCATCATTGATGAACGCACAGACCACCTCATGACCTTCGGCCAGTGCGGCGGTCTCGATGGTCAGGCGAGCGGGCTGGAAGCTCAGTTCCAGTCCGTCCGGCAGGCGCTCGGCGAGGAAGCTGGCGCGGTCGTATTCCTGGCTGCTGTAGATGAGTACACGCATTGGAAGGTCCTTTTGCGGAATCAAAACTTGATTGTTCACGCAGATATTGCGGTGCTTGCCTGGGACGCGGAGCGTCCTGAGCTGCGTTCCCACGCGGAGCGCTCATCGTTATACACAAGTCCGCAAGACGCGCAAAACGGGGGCCAAAACGAAACTGACTGACTGAATGCATACCCCTTGGTCGCAGCGAGACTCGGGTGTAACGCTGAGCACAAGCATGGGCATGATCGGCGTGCTTGAGATCACGCTGATCGTTCCCACGCTCTGCGTGGGAATGCCTCCCAGGACGCTCCGCGTCCGCTCTCGAATGTGGCGCAGATGTCTGCCCACGCTCCAGCGTTATCCGCGTCATGCGCTCGGCTCACTGAATCCTCAGTCTGTGCCATTTGTGACGCGGAGCGTCACGGGATGCATGCCCACGCAGAGCGATGGGCACGATCAGTGTTGAGGCTGACTTGTGTATAACAATGAGCGCGGAGCGTGGGGAAGATAAAAGTTTCTTAATAATCAAGCCGTTACCCGCGCTTCAGCCTCAAGGCGGGTAATGGCCTTGTCCAGGTCGTCCAGCGCGTCTTCGGTGTGCGGTGCGTTCTGTTTGAGCAGGGTTTCGGCGCGCTGGCAGGCGGTGCGCAGTTGCGGAACACCGCAGTAGCGCGTCGCGCCGTGCAGGCGGTGGACGCGTTCGATGAGGCCTTGAATATCGTCGTTGGCACGCGCCGCCCGAATGGCTTCGCGGTCGGCGTCCAGCGAGGCCAGCAACATGGCCAGCATGTCCGCCGCCAGATCGGGTTTGCCAGCCGCCAGACGCAGCCCTTCTTCGTGATCGAGCACCAAGGGGCCGACGTGGGCGTTGGAGCTTTCGGTCTGGCGTTCCGGTATCGGATTACGCAGCGCCAGCCCGGTCCACTTGAGCACCACCTGCGCCAGTTGCCGTTCGCTGATCGGCTTGGTCAGGTAGTCGTCCATGCCGCTTTGCAGCAGCGAGCGTTTTTCATTGGCCATGGCGTGGGCGGTGAGGGCGACAATCGGCAGCGAGGTCTGATTGCGCTCGGTCTCCCACGCGCGAATCGCTTCGGTGGCCTGACAGCCATCCATGCCCGGCATCTGCACGTCCATCAACACCAGATCGAACGCTTCCTGCTGCACCGCGCTGACCGCCGCGTAACCGCCGTCCACCGCCACGACCTCGGCGCCCATGTCTTCGAGCAGAGTCTGCACCAGCAACAGGTTGGCCGGGTTGTCGTCGACGCACAGTACACGCGGCGCGCGGCTCGACAGGGGCAGGGCGACATCGGTGCGAACGGCCCGTGGTGCGATCAGTTCGGATAGCGCCTTCTGCAATTTGCGGTTGCACGCCGGTTTGGCCTGCAACTGGGTGTACACATCATGCACCGACATCTGGAACAACGCATGCTCGGTGGTCGGGCACAAAACCATCACCTTGCAGTTGAGGTTTTCCAGGTCCCAGATGTGTTGGCGCAGCCGTTCTGGCGAAATCTCCAGCGCTGTCACGCCCAGCACCACCAGGTCGATGGCCTGCGGCGTTTCATGCGCTGCGGTCACGCCGTTGAGCAGGTTCTCCAGATTGTTGAAGACCACGGTCTGCAGTCCGCAGTCTTCCAGTTGATGTTCCAGCGCCTGCCGCGCCAGATCGTGATGTTCCAGCACCGCCGCACGCAGGCCTTCCAGAGCCTGATTGGCGGTTTCTTCCCTGTCCTCGCGCGCCTTGGGCAGGTTGAGGCTGATCCAGAACTCCGAACCCTCGCCCGGCGTGCTGTCGACGCCGATCTCGCCCCCCATCTGCTCGATCAGACGTTTGGAAATCACCAAACCGAGGCCGGTGCCACCCGGTTGCCGGGAAATGGAATTGTCGGCCTGGCTGAAGGCCTGAAACAGCGCCCGTACATCCTGGCTCGACAGACCAATGCCAGTGTCCTGCACGCTGATGCGCAGTTGCGCGTGCTCTTCGGTTTCCTCCTCAAGCATGGCGCGGGCGACAATCGTGCCCTGACGGGTGAACTTGATCGCGTTGCTGACCAGATTGGTCAGGATCTGCCGCAGTCGCAGCGGGTCGCCCGACAGCGCCAGAGGCGTATCGCGGTACACCAGACTGACCAGCTCCAGCTGTTTGGCGTGGGCGGCCGGGGCAAGAATGGTCAGGGTGTCCTGCAGCAGGTCCCGCAGGTTGAACGGAATGTTGTCCAGCACCAGCTTGCCGGCCTCGATCTTCGAGAAGTCGAGAATCTCGTTGATGATGCTCAGCAGGTTGTCGGCGGATTTTTCGATGGTGCCCAGGTAATCGTACTGGCGCGGGGTGAGTTCGCTTTTCTGCAGCAAGTGGGTGAAGCCCAGAATGCCGTTGAGCGGCGTGCGGATTTCGTGGCTCATGTTGGCCAGGAACTCGGATTTGATCCGGCTGGCTTCGAGCGCTTCCTTACGCGCCAGATCCAGTTCGATGTTCTGGATTTCGATGGTTTCCAGATTCTGCCTGACGTCCTCGGTCGCCTGATCGATGCTCATCTGCAGTTCTTCCTGTGCATTCTGCAGGGTCGCCGCCATGCGGTTGATGCCGGAAGCGAGTTCATCCAGTTCGCGGCTGCCCAACGGTGGCAGGCGCGTCTCCAGGTTGCCATCCTTCAACTGCGACACGGCCTGCTTGATCTGGCTCAGCGGACCGTTGATGGTGCGGCTCATGCGCACCGCCAGAATGGCCGTGAAGGCCAGTCCGGTGAAAATCAGCAGCAGGCTGGCGAACAGGCTGCGATAGCCTCGCAACAGCGTACCGTTGTGGGATATTTCCAGTTCGACCCAGCCCAGCAGTGTGTCGGCTTCGGCGGGGATGATCGGACTGGTCAGGTGACGCTGATGACCGAACACCGGCAGCAGATAGCGCGTGGCGTCATTGCCGGACGAGTTGAGCAATTGGGTGCTGCTGCCGATGGGCGAGGGGCTGATCATGGTCGGCCCGGCATGGGCGAGTACGCTGCGGTCGGTGTCCAGGAACGACACGGCGCGCACGTCGGCTTGTTCAAGGGTCTGGGTCGCGATGCGCGTAAGCAGGATCCTGTCCTTGCGACCCAGCGCATTGGCCGACAGCGGTGCCAGATCCTGCGCAATCATCTCGCCGCGCTGCAACAGCTGGCTTTGCAGCTCGTACAGCTGCATCCAGGTGAAATAGCCACCCAGCACCGCCGCCATCAGGCTGGCGGGCAGAATAGTCAATAGCAGTACGCGGCCTTTTATACCCAGCTTGTTCAGCACGCTCTTTCTCCAGCAACCGGTATCAGTCCGTCGATTTCAGGCAGCAGTCGCCTGGCCCTATCGGCACGAGGGGATGAGTTTAGCCATTTAACGGCAGAGTGGGCACATTAGTATTGCGGGCCAGATGCACGCAATTGCACAGGTCTCGTTATGCGTTTCAGTTATAGGTCGTGCACTTTGCGTGATATGGGGTTTGAGCGTTTGCCGTTATGATAGGCGCCCCCGCAGTCTGGATTGCGAATACGCCATGACCCTGCAGTATCAAACCATTGCCGATTGCGTCGGCAACACCCCGCTCGTGCGTCTGCAACGCATGGCGGGTAACACCAGCAATACCCTCTTGTTGAAGCTTGAAGGTAACAATCCGGCCGGCTCGGTGAAAGACCGTCCTGCGCTGTCGATGATCACCCGCGCGGAACTTCGCGGCCAGATCCACGCCGGTGACACCCTGATCGAAGCCACTTCCGGCAATACTGGTATCGCGCTGGCCATGGCTGCCGCGATCAAGGGTTACCGCATGATTCTGATCATGCCGGACAACTCCAGCGCCGAGCGCAAGGCTGCAATGACAGCCTACGGTGCCGAGCTGATTCTGGTCAGCAAGGAAGAAGGCATGGAAGGTGCCCGTGATCTGGCCGAGCGCATGCAGACCGAAGGTCGCGGCAAGGTGCTGGATCAGTTCGCCAACGGTGACAATCCGGAGGCGCATTACACCTCCACCGGTCCGGAAATCTGGCGTCAGACGGGCGGTACGGTCACGCACTTCGTCAGTTCCATGGGTACGACCGGCACCATCATGGGCACGTCGCGCTACCTCAAGGAGCAGAATCCCGAGGTGCAGATCGTCGGTCTGCAGCCGATGGAAGGCGCATCCATTCCTGGCATCCGTCGCTGGCCCTACGAGTACCTGCCGAAGATTTATCAGGCCGATCGCGTCGACCGTATCATCGACATGGGCCAGACCGAAGCCGAAGACACCATGCGTCGACTGGCCCGCGAAGAAGGTATCTTCTGCGGTGTGTCGTCCGGTGGCTCGGTGGCAGGCATGCTGCGTATTTCCCGCGAAGTCGAAAACGCCGTGATCGTGGCAATCATCTGTGACCGAGGCGACCGTTACCTGTCGACTGGCATCTACGACGCGCCCAACTGATGGCCAAGCATGAGAGAGGGTTGCGCTTCCAGCCGACTGGAGGCGTCAAATCCGTGCAGGTGCCTGTCGGTAAAAAGCAGCGCCTGACCATCGAACGCCTGTCGGATGACGGGCGTGGTATCGCATTTCTGGAAGGTAGAACCTGGTTCGTCACCGGCAGTCTGGCGGGCGAAGAGGTTGAAGCGCGGGTGCTCAATGCACGCGGCAAGGTCGTCGAAGCGCGCACCGAGCGTGTGTTCACTGCCAGCGAAATGCGCCGTGCGCCCCTGTGCAAGCACTTCGGGCGTTGCGGGGGCTGCAGCGTGCAACATGTGCCTCATGACGAACAGCTTGCCCTGAAACAGCGCATGCTTGCCGAGCAGCTTCTGCGTGTAGCCAACGTGGCTCCTCAGGAGTGGGCGGCGCCGCTGACCGGTTCCGAACTGGCCTACCGCAGACGTGCGCGAGTCGCCGTGCGCTGGGACGTTAAGGCCAAACGGCTGGACGTCGGCTTCCGGGCAACGGCCAGTCAGGACATCGTCGGTATCGAGGAATGTCCGGTGCTGGTACAGGCCTTGCAACCGATCATGACGCAACTGCCGACGATGCTGCGCAGCCTGAGCAAACCTCAGGCGTTGGGGCATGTCGAGCTGTTCAGTGGTTCTGCCACGGCGGTCCTGCTGCGCCATACCGCGCCGCTGGCCGAGGCGGACCTGGCGATTCTCGAGGCATTCTGCGCAGAGCACGGCGCGCAGTTGTGGCTGCACGGTGAGGGCGATCCGCAACCGGCGAACCCGGACGATCAACTGGGCTATCGCCTGGCGCCCTGGAACCTGCAACTGGACTGGCGTCCGGGGGATTTCATTCAGGTCAACGCGCAGGTCAATACCGCGATGATCGAACAGGCGCTGGAGTGGTTGGCACCTGCGGCCGATGAAAGGGTAATGGACCTGTTCTGCGGCCTCGGCAATTTTGCCTTGCCGCTGGCAGGGCTGGCGAAGGAAGTGGTCGCCGTCGAGGGCGTTGCGACTATGGTCGAACGTGCGGCGGCAAACGCGGTGAGTAATGATCTGCGCAATGTGGCGTTTTTTCAGGCGGATCTTTCGCAGCCGCTGACGAACGCGAGTTGGGCAGCCGAGGGGTTTTCTGCGGTACTCTTGGACCCACCGCGTGACGGTGCATTCGAAGTGGTGCGCCAGATCGGAAAAACAGGCGCCCGGCGGTTGCTCTATGTGTCATGCAACCCGGCAACTTTGGCTCGTGATACGGTCGAATTGGTCAATCAGGGCTACCGTTTAAAACGTGCCGGAATACTCGATATGTTTCCTCAGACGGCGCATGTCGAGGCGATGGCTTTATTTGAAATGAGTAAGTGAGCAGCGGTTCATTGGATCGAATCAGCGGCTGACAGGGAATCTCATTTAATCCGACTGGCCCGCGAATGCCGGTCCTTGCTTGCCCGGCAAGTGGCATTCGCTCAGAAGGCTGGCGACTGATGGCGCTATTCATCGCGCCGTAGGGAAGGTAAGCAGCATGGTACAGGTGAGAGCGCACCAGCCGATAAACACAGACGGCAGCATCAACCTCGACGCATGGCTTGATCATATTGTCAGCGTCGACCTGGTCCTGGACCGGGAAGTCATGAAAAAGGCCTGTGAGTTCGCCCGGCAAGCCGAGCAGAACGACAAGGCACTGAAGAATCACTGGGCAGACGGCACCTCCAGTTTCCAGACCGGTCTGGAAATCGCGGAGATCCTGGCTGACCTCAAGCTGGATCAGGACTCGCTGGTCGCAGCGGTCATTTACCGGGGCGTGCGCGAAGGCGTGATTCCGCTGCCGGATGTCGAGCAGCAGTTTGGTGCCACAGTGGCCAAACTGATCGACGGCGTGCTGCGCATGGCGGCGATCAGTGCCAGTCTCAGTCCGCGCCAGTCGCTGGTGCTGGGCAGTCAGGCTCAGGTCGAGAACCTGCGCAAGATGCTGGTGGCGATGGTCGATGACGTGCGCGTCGCACTGATCAAGCTCGCCGAGCGCACCTGCGCGATTCGTGCGGTGAAGAACGCCGACGACGAAAAGCGCAACCGCGTGGCGCGGGAAGTCTTCGACATCTATGCGCCGCTGGCTCACCGCCTGGGTATCGGGCACATCAAGTGGGAGCTGGAAGACCTGTCTTTCCGCTACCTTGAGCCTGACCAGTACAAGCAGATCGCCAAGCTGTTGCACGAGCGTCGTCTGGACCGCGAGCGGTTCATCAGCGACGTCATGTCCCAGCTGGAAAACGAACTGCTGGCCACCGGCGTCACTGCCGATATCAGCGGCCGTGCCAAACACATCTATTCCATCTGGCGCAAAATGCAGCGCAAGGGCCTGGCGTTCAGCCAGATCTATGACGTGCGTGCGGTGCGCGTGCTGGTCCCGGAAATGCGCGACTGCTACACCGCGCTGGGCATCGTGCACACCCTGTGGCGGCACATTCCCAAGGAGTTCGACGACTACATCGCCAACCCCAAGGAAAACGGCTACCGCTCGCTGCACACTGCGGTCATCGGGCCGGAAGGCAAGGTGCTGGAAGTCCAGATCCGTACGCATTCGATGCATGAAGAGGCCGAACTGGGCGTCTGCGCGCACTGGCGCTACAAGGGCACGGACGTCAAATCCGGCTCCAACCATTACGAAGAGAAAATCTCCTGGCTGCGTCAAGTGCTGGAATGGCATGAAGAACTGGGCGACATCGGCGGGCTGGCTGATCAGTTGCGGGTCGATATCGAACCGGACCGGGTCTACGTCTTCACGCCTGACGGTCACGCCATTGACCTGCCCAAGGGCGCAACGCCGCTGGACTTCGCTTATCGGGTCCACACCGAGATCGGCCACAACTGCCGTGGTGCGAAGATCAACGGCCGGATCGTGCCGCTCAACTACAGCCTGCAGACCGGTGAGCAGGTCGAGATCATCACCAGCAAGCACGGCACACCGAGCCGCGACTGGCTGAACTCGAACCTGGGTTACATCACCACGTCGCGGGCGCGGGCCAAGATCGTTCACTGGTTCAAGCTGCAGGCGCGCGACCAGAACGTCGCCGCCGGCAGAACCCTGCTCGAGCGCGAACTGGCGCGTCTGGCACTGCCGCAGGTCGATTTCGACAAGCTCGCCGACAAGGCCAATCACAAGACCGCCGACGACATGTTCGCCGCGCTCGGTGCCGGTGATCTGCGTCTGGCGCAACTGGTCAACCTGGCTCAGCAGCAGGTCGAACCGGATCGCATGAACGAGCAGCTGGAGCTGATTCCGCGCAAGGCTACGGGCTACAAGCCGGGCAAGCGTGGCGATATTCAGATTCAGGGCGTGGGCAACCTGATGACCCAGATGGCCGGCTGCTGCCAGCCGCTGCCGGGCGATGCCATCGTCGGTTACATCACTCAGGGGCGCGGGGTGAGCATTCACCGGCAGGATTGCGCCTCGGTGCTGCAACTGGGCGGGCGCGAACCCGAGCGGATCATTCAGGTCAGCTGGGGGCCGGTGCCGGTGCTCACCTATCCGGTGGACATCATCATCCGCGCCTACGACCGTTCCGGTCTGTTGCGTGACGTGACTCAGGTGCTGCTCAACGAGCGGATCAACGTGCTGGCGGTCAATACTCGCTCGAACAAGGAAGACAACACCGCGCTGATGTCGCTGACCATCGAGATTCCGGGTCTGGACGCGCTGGGACGGTTGCTGGGGCGTATTTCCCAGTTGCCGAACATCATCGAGACGCGCCGTAACCGGACGCCCTGATTCAAGGCTTCCATAGTCGCCACTGTCCGACGGTATGCCGGACAGTGGCGACATCGCGGTAACAGAGATTTTGCAATGCACACACTTGAAGACCTCCTGCACCTCATGGCCCGGCTGCGCGATCCGCAGTACGGCTGCCCTTGGGATCTGAAGCAGACCTACGCCACCATCGTCCCGCACACGCTGGAAGAAGCCTACGAAGTGGCCGACGCCATTGAGCAGGGTGACTTCGATCAGCTTCAGGGCGAGCTGGGCGACCTGCTGTTTCAGGTGGTGTTCTACGCCCACCTGGCCAGGGAAGAAGGGCGCTTCGAATTCGAGGGCGTAGTCGATGGCATTGTCCGCAAGCTGCTGCGCCGTCATCCGCATGTGTTTCCGACCGGCGAGCTGTATGCGCCCATGGAAACGCCACGCCTGACGGACCAAGAGGTTAATCGGCGCTGGGATGAAATCAAGGCCCAGGAGCGTGCAGAAAAGTCGTCCGCGCCCGAGCAGTTGTCCCTGCTCGACGACGTGCCTGTTGCGCTGCCTGCGCTGAGCCGCGCCACCAAGCTGCAGAAACGCGCCGCTCAGGTCGGCTTCGACTGGCCTGCCGCCTTGCCGGTGGTCGACAAGGTGCGCGAAGAACTCGATGAAGTGCTTGAGGCAATGGTCGATAATGACGCTGACGGCATTGCCGAAGAAATCGGCGATCTGCTGTTTGTTGTGGTGAATCTGGCCCGGCACCTTAAAGTCGACCCGGAAACTGCGTTACGCTCGGCCAACAGCAAGTTCGACAGACGCTTCCGATTTATTGAACAGGCGTTGCGCCACGCCCAGCGACCCATCGAGGAATGCAGCCTCGAAGACATGGACGCGTTGTGGGGCGAAGCCAAACGTCAGGAAAAAAACGCACCCCGCTGCGGCTGAGTGGTTGTTTAAGAGAGAGAAAAGAGATGGCGGGTATTTCACTTCGCGACCAGTTGCTCAAGGCAGGTCTGGTCAACCAGAAGCAGGCCAAGCAGGTCGGCAAGGAAAAGCAGAAAGAGCAGCGTCTGGTGCACAAGGGCCAGGCTCAGGTCGATGACTCGCAGAAGCGCGCGGCTCAGGAAGCGCTGGCCGAGAAGGTCAAGCGCGATCAGGAACTCAATCGTCAGCAGCAGGAGAAGGTCGAGCAGAAGGCCCGTGCCGCTCAGGTCAAGCAACTGATCGAGGCCTCGCGTCTGCCCAAGCTGACTACCGAGGATTACTACAACTTCGTCGATGACAAGAAGGTCAAGCGCATCTCGGTCAACGCGCTGGTGCGAAACAAACTCAGCAGCGGCTCGCTGGCCATCGTCCACCACGGTGGCGGTTACGAGATCATTCCGCGTGAAGCAGCGCTGAAGATCCAGGAGCGCGATCCACGCCGCATTGTGTTGCTCAACACCCCGACCGAAGCGCCGGATGTGGACGACCCGTACGCGGCCTATCAGGTGCCTGACGACCTGATGTGGTAAGCCTCTTCGCCAGCATGACAAAACCCGCCTTGAGCGGGTTTTGTCATTTTACGATTCTGAAATTGCGGTCAATGGTTGCCCTGGCTTTCCAGCGCTTCCAGCTCTTCTTTATACTGATAGGCTTCGGATTCTATGTGAAACATGCCGACCAGTTGATCCTGTTGATGCACGTCCCAGATCTGAATGCCGTCGGCAACGGCTTCGTGAGAGAGGTGGGCGTCGTCGCGTTCAGTAACTCTGACAGTCATAGTGTTAGCTCCTGACTTTGGCAGCCTTGATGGTTAGGCCTCTGGATACTGCGGCGATGTGTCGCAGGACTCTTTTATAGGATCCGTTAGCAGGCTAAGTAAATAGCCCGTTCAGGTTCCGGGTCGGTCAGAAATTAACCGCTGCGCTGCAGCCCTAGAAACACGCGGGCTGCGGCCAAGTATTGATTAAATGAAGGATTTTTCATGTGTCCCGGTGGCGGGTACAACTGCCACAAACGGTGTTGTCTGCTGGTGCGGACGCGGAGCGTCCCGAGAGGCATTCCCACGCAGAGCGCTCATCGTTATACACAAGTCACCTGGCTCTCCAGTGAGACAGCAGCACTGCCGTGCTTTTTTGCGCGATAGTGCGGACACCGCCGATTGCGACGTGGGT